>NZ_QSBB01000009.1:0-67601 GCF_003465595.1 Collinsella sp. AF05-9 | reverse complement strand
CAACGCGTTGCGCTGAGTCCTGAGGCTGTTGCAATGAAAATGAGAATCAAGGAACATCATTAATTAGCGGCGCGACATCCGCGCAGATTGCTAATGAGGTAGCCTGTAATATAAGCTAGTGCTACCGCTCACCGCTAAATGCCCACCGTTCACAGCATTATTGCATTTGAGTTAAATGTTGTACAAATAATACGCTGGCGAATAAAAAAATAGCAATAGCTAAATTACCAGCAATTTAGTTTTATTTAAGGTTAATAAAAAACAGTCAATTTGAGCAAATGTCAAGAGCGCTGGATTACTGCTACAATAATGTCAGAATCTAGTACATAGATGTTTAAACAAGAAGTACAATACCATTACTAAGCGCGCGCAAATATCGGTTGCGCGTCCAAGCTTGATAGGGAAAGAGCAAGATCGCGGTCTCTTGGGGAGGAGACATCGATGAAAGCGAATTCGGACAAATCTAAGCAGAGTAATAAAGCGACGCGCCGTGTACTGGCAGGCGTTTTGTGCGGAGCCTCCGTTTTGAGCCTGGTGCTGTCGCTCGTCATGCCTCCGATCTCGCAGGCCATTGCCAATGATGCCCAGACGGTTTCTACCGAGGAAACTGTGATGGGGGGGGGTTCCTCAAGTGAGTCTGCTGATGTAGACAACACTACTAACGAGGATTTCAAAAACCAGGATAGCGACGATGTCGAGAATGACGCGAACGAGGATGCCGTAGCAGACTCGACAGCCGATGACGCGGAGGCCGAGGGCGTCGTGCAGCCTTCCGACGCACAGACTTCTGATGATGAAAATAGCGACGAAAATGCCAGCGTCAGTGCCGATGGCTATACCGAGGTAAAGGATAATGTTGCTGGGAAATTCGCCAACGGCGGCAAGTTTCGACTGACGGGTTCTGCCTATTCGGATCAGCAGATTACCATCAACAAAGACACCACTATCGATCTTGCGGGACAGATGCTCTACCGCGGTTCCGGCAACTCGGACTCCTTCTTTGTGGTCGAAAGAGGAGCTACACTCACTATCGAAGACTCAGGTAAAAATAAGAAAGACGAACAGACTCAGGTCACGACGCAGGCGGGCCAGTTGGCGACTGTGACATGGGCTCAGGGAAGCGGCCCCAATAGCGGCCTTCCTAAGAGTCTTACTTACTATGAGACTACGAGCACGCCCAATCAAGATGGACTCGGGACCACCGAGACTACGACCAAGCATTTCGTTACGGGCTTTGGCGCTATCGATGCAGCATCGGACAGCGGTTCCGTAAAGTATGTGGTCAACGTTGAAGCGGGCGGCATACTCAATCTCAAGGGCGGCATGATTACCACGGCTGCCAATCTGGGCAACAGTGGTCATGTGATTTATTCCGAGGGTACGGTCAAAATCGAGGGCGGTTATGTCACCAACGGTAGCGGCGGCGGCTGGGGCGGCGGCCTGTGTGTGACGGGCAGCAATGCCAAGCTCGAAATGACAAGCGGTGTGATCGCGGGAAACAAGGCGGGCTCTGGCGGCGGCGTCTATGCTGACAATGGAGCCACCCTGAACCTTGCGGGCGGAATTATCTCTGGCAATGCTACGTATGAAAGCATTTGCAACAGCGGCGGCAGTCCCGACAATGGTTATGGCGGTGGCGTCTTTACCAAAAATGCTGGCGTTACAATCAGCGGTTCGGCAAACATTACAAACAATAGTGTCGATTCCAATATCACTGAATCGTACAACAATGGTCTACTTGGCGGCGGTGGCATTGCTTCCGTCAGCGGAGGAACGTTGACCATGACGGGCGGTTCCGTTACTGCCAACTACTCCCATGAGGCGGGCGGCGGTATCTACGCTGGTTTTTACAATCAGAGCATCGGTTTTAAAATGACTGGCGGCACGATTGCCGGCAATGTGGCCGAGAATGCCGAAGGCGGTGGTCTGCGTATTGCAGGCAGCGACAGTGTCGGCACGACTGCAACAATTAACGCTGGCGGTACTGACAAGATTTACATTACGAACAACAAAACGATGACGGGTAGCAACTCGGGTCGTGGTGGCGACTGGGGCGGCGGTGGCGTCTTTATCCAGAAGGGCGGCAAGCTCAACATCGTAAAGACGCTGATTACTGATAATGAAGCCGGCGGCTGGGGCGGCGGCGTTGGTGCTTGCCCTACGGGTGAAACGATTGTCTCGCACTCAAATGGTGCCGCAATCTATAACAATACGGATCGTGGCGAGCACTTCTCTGCCGGTGGTAATGGCAAGGACGAGGACAGTAAGCCTGAGTACATTACCGATGACTTCAAAACTGCCGGCCACAAGGACTTCTTCCTCGTGCGTAAGAAGGGCAGCGATAAGACGGTCGCAGTCGTTCTTGGAAAGATGCTCGGCAATGGTTCTGCTGGCTGGAAGGGTACCTGTGATGGTCAAAAGATCGCCATCGATCCTAACGGCGGCGCCGAGGCCAAGTACATGTTCGGTTTGGAGGCCCATCCGAATGGAGAGGCCGTAGAAAAGGCGCGATTGGCAGCTACGACCATCATCAGCGGCAACTACTCGTACACCCACGGCGGCGGCATCATGACCAACGGCGATCTCACCGTCGGCGAGGTTGCCGAGCTGAGCGTTTATCCGAACATGAAGCTCAACGCCACCAAGGTGCTTAAAAAAGATGGTGTCTCGCAAAGCCTTAGCGGACACGGATACAAGTTTATGCTGCTGCGTCAGGATGGCGATACAGCACCTTCTTGGAAAGATGACGGCACAATTGATATGGGCGATTGCATCGTTGCAGGTGAGGCAACTGTTGATCCGTCAACCGGCAGTATCACCTTCGACTCTGGCAAGGACTATTCTTCGGGGCAGTATGTTTTCTATCTAGTTGAGGAGCCCATCAGCGGCGACAACGAATTGGATACCAAATTCGATAAGACCATTTACAAGATCGTGGCAACAGTCGATAGCAATTCATACAAAACTGACCATCTCATGTCGATTCCTATTAATTATTACAAGGTGAATAAAGTCACCGTCTCTAAAAAGGCCAAGGGGGATCAGGATTTCGTTAAACTTGATCCCGCAAACTACTCCGTTACGCGTCCATCGGATAACAACTCGTCGGATGACACGACGACTACGGTTGTTATCGGTGGCAATGATAACCCTACCTTTATCAACAAAATTGAGCCCTATACTTCTCTCGGCTCCTGGACGCCTGCGGCAACCAAGGTCGTCAAGGGCGGCGAGATGAAGGAGTTCACGCTCGAGTTTGCGGATAACGAGCAGTTCAATAATGCCGTGGGGGTTAAGACCAAAGCCGGCGGCGACAACCCCCAGGAGCTTTATTTCCCCGATATTGAGTACGGCCTTAAAAACTTGAAGCAGAGGGAATCTGATGATCCGGGTCGTGGTGCTTACAAAGACTTCACGTACTACGTGCGCGAGAGTGCAGAGGTTTCGTGGTTCTCGCAATATAAGTACGACAAGTCGGTCTATCGATTTGATGTCAGGATGAAGGACCAGGAGGACGGTTCGATCGAGGCCGAGTCGGTGACCTACACCAAGATCAAGGGCGCTGACGGCGAGGATATTGCCACGAAAGACCAGCATCCTGTCAACTTCGACGGCACCAAACCCGAGTCTACTCCCACCTTCACCAATACCTACTCCACCACATTGCCCCTTTCTGGTATGTCGGGCGTCACTCTGACGTACCTTGCCGGCGCGGCGGTGCTTTGCGCTGCTGCGGCCTGGATGCACATTCGTCGCAAGGCGAATGCGAAGGGAGGTGAGCGTCGTGAATAAGAAAGTTTGCTCCTTCCCGATCTTGTTTGCGCTGCTTGCCCTCCTGATTGGCACCTGCGCGGTTGTGTTCCCCGCATCCGCGCAGGCCGCGCCGACCTCGACCGGTTCCATCACGGTGAGCGGCACCGTGGCGAGCAGCTACGACGCCTATCAGATCTTTAGCGCCAACGTCGTCGACGGCGACAGCGACGCCAAGATCGCCACCGACCTCGCCTGGGCAAGCGACGACGCGCGCGACGCCGCGCTGCCTGTGCTGCACAGCGCCGGCATGCCCAATTCCCAGACCACCGCGCAGGAAGCTGCCGAGTGGCTCAACACCGATTCCCACCTTACGAGCGCGCTGAGCGCACAGCTCGCTCGTTCCCTCCAGAGCTCTGGCGCCGTGTCCGTGACCCTTAACGCGGGCACGACGGCCGAGCTGCCCTGCGGCTACTGGCTCATCGTCGCCGACGACGAGGCCATTTCCCAGAACGAGGCCGGCACCGCGCCGATCATGGCCCTGGTGGGCGGCAGCGCCGTCACCGTCAAGCCCAAGGCGGCGACCCCCAAGGTCTCCAAGCATGTGCTGGAGGACGGCACCGCCGCCTGGCAGAAGGCCGCCGACGCCACGGTCGGCGACGACCTGTACTGGCGCCTTTCGGCCACGGTCCCGGCGGGCCTCACGGCCTACGACGCCTATGTGGTGCGGTTCGTCGACACCATGAGCGCGGGGCTCGACCCCTCCAAGGTGGCCGCGAGCATGCGCGTGTACGTGGCGGCGGGCGCGGACGGCGGCTTTGACGCGGTCCAGACCGGCAAGGACGGCCGCGCCGGCACCGAGCCCGCGAAGGGCTGGGCCGACATCACGGCCCAGTGCGCCACCAAGGTAGCGGCCGACGGCAAGACCTTCACCGTGCGCACCGGCGACCTGATCGCCGCGCTCGGCGGGGCCGACGCCTTCATCGCGGGCGTCCGCGTGGTCGCCGTGTACAACGCACCGCTCAACAGCGCGTGCAACCACGGCATCGCGAAGGGCAACCCCAATGAGGTCTATCTGCGCTACCCGCGCTCTCCCTTTGCCGACCAGTCCGGCGACGCGGGCTTCACCTGCACGCCGAGCGACGATGCGTGCGCCTACACCTGGGATCTCGCGCTCACCAAGCGCGGCAGCGACGGCGACAAGCCGCTTGCCGGGGCGGTCCTGAGCATCGCCGACGACCGCGGCCGCACGCTGGCGGCCGACGGCACGTGGGATGCGGAGGGCAAGGCCACCGTCACCACGGGCGAGGACGGCCGCGTGACCGTCTCGGGCGTGGACTCGGGCAAGCTGGAGGTCCGCGAGCTCAAGGCGCCCAAGGGCTACACCGCCTTTGAGGGCACGCGCTCCGTGACGGTCAAGGCTGAGGGCCTGGACGTCGACCAGGTGGCGGCCGCCAAGCCTAAGGTGACCGTATCGGCCGAAAGCCCTCTGCGAGTTGATGCCGCCGATGCCGGGAAGGGTTTAGTCGAGTTGTCGGTGCTTAACACCCCAAGTAACGAAGTGAGTCGAGGCTTTATGCCCTCGACGGGAGATAGAACGTTGGTGTTGGTAACGGCTTTGGCCGTCATCGGAGTAGTGGCTATTGTCGTCGCGCTCGTCATCAAGCGGGGAGGAGGTCGCCATGATAAATAATTGTCCCCCCCCCCTGCTCAATGGCGTACTGCCTCCGTAGCGATTAGAGCGCAGGGAAATGAGCCTGCTGACTTTTGGTGATGACGAGAATTAAAGCAACCTCCAAGAAAGAGGTCCCAACATGAAAGCAACCAAGAACATCGCACGCCTGGCAGTAACAGCCGGCCTCACAGCAGCCCTGAGCTTCGGCGGCGTGATTGCCCCGGTGACCATGGCGTTTGCTGAGGGCGCCGCGACCGGTTCGGTGACCATCGAGAACGCAAAGCAGAACGTTACCGATTTTAAAGGTTACAAGATCTTCGATGCCAATGTGGTAAAGGACGAGAATGGCAAGACGCTTGTGAGCAATATCACATGGGCAAACGAAAAGGTGGAAGCTGCTGTTAAGGGGGTAATTACGGGAATCGATCCTAGTGACAATATAGCCACTGCTCAGGATGCTGCTGAATGGATCAAGGGACACGTGATGGGTACCGATGAAGAGTCCCGTGTGGCATCTGAATCTGCTGCATACAAGATTGCAGCTGCCGTGTCTGCGGTGACCGATCTGGACGATTCAAGTGATTTCACGACCACTTCGAATGGCGTTGCTAACAACCTTTCACACGGCTACTGGCTCTTTGTGACTGACGCCTCTACCGTCACAGACGCTGAAGCTGCCACTGCCCCCATTTTCACTGTTGTTGGCGATGAAGCGGTCAAAATTAAGGAGAAGACCAGCATTCCTACCGTCGACAAGGAGGTTAAAGAGAACGGCACCTGGGGAAACGTGAGCGACTCCCAGATCGGTGAGGAAATCGAATATAGGTTGACTGGCTCTGTCGCCGATAACATCGACACCTTTACCACATACACATATGAGTTCCATGACCATCTTTCCGTTGGACTGGAGGCTATTCAGAGCTCCGTTGCCGTGACTATTAACGGTCAGTCTGTCCAGCCTACAAATAACTACAGCGTGAAGCTTACGGATACTTTGAATGCTTCCAACAAGGTTACAGGCCATGACCTGATGATTTCCTTTACCGACCTCAAGGCCGCTGCAAAGGCTTCGAACGTGACCCTGACTAAGAATTCTAAGGTCGTTGTGACCTACAAGGCCAAGCTTACTCGCGATGCTGAATACACGGCTACCGGCAACACCAACGAAGTCACGCTTGTCTACTCCAACGACCCCATGAGTAAAGGCACCGGCACCTCTACGCCGAAGAAAGTCACCGACTACGTTTTCGGCTTGGATATTACCAAGGTTGAGGAAGGCAATAAGGACAAAAAACTTGCTGCTGGCTTTAAGGTCAAAGTTGTTAACAACGGGGACTCTGCCTCTGCTGGCAAATGGCTTAAGGATGACGGGACCCTTGTCGAGACTAAAGAAAATGCTTCTGAGTTTATGACCGATGCTACGAGCGGCGAGGTTTTAATCCCTGGCCTCGTTAAGGGTACGTATGAGATTGCCGAGACGACCACTCCTTCGGGCTACAACACTATCGCGCCCTTCCAGATTACGGTTACGCCGACCTATGATGAAAACGGCAAATTGTCGACGCTGGCCGTTGGCGAAGACGTCGAAAAGGTCACTCCCGGTACTGCAAATGGTTCGGTCATGTCCATTACCATTGAAAACAAGAAGGGCTCTGGCCTCCCGCTGACCGGCCTTAACGGCGTGACCTTCACTTGGATCGCTGGTGGCGCGGTGCTGTGCATCGGCGTGGTGCACCTCATCCGCAGCCGTAAGCAGGCCGAGGAGTCCGAGCAGAAGTAACGCTCACCCACCCATCCCTTTGGCAGGTGGGATGTGATGGCCATGAGACTTGCGGACACTTTTCTCGTCCATCCACGTTCTTGCTTTGCCATTCTCTTTTCGGGGCAGACTCCGCACTGGAGTCTGCCCCGTTTTTTTTGGGATAACGCAGCCAGCCTCCATCGTCCGATGCGGGCACGTTCGTCATCGCGTTTCTTGACTCGTATGAGGTTCGGTTTAAGGTCCGTAGGCGCACGCGCGGTGCGGACGGTAGAAGGCATTTGCGCCGCAGCAAGCGCAAGTAAGAATGCCCGGGGTTAGAGGCCCGGGCATTTAACAACACCGGAAACTGGTCGCCCGCGCTCCTAAGTACTTACGCGGGATGCGTCGTTTCCTGTAGCTATTGTATCCCGAATCGCTTCGCCGATTCGGGACATTTGAAAACGCAAACATTTCGGGCAAACCCGGACAATGCGGCCAGGCTCCGCTGGACGAGGAGCCGTGTGTGTAACTATCGAACAAATGTTTGTCAAAATCGCGTTTACCGGCTGTGGGTGTATACACTCGCAGTAAAATACCCTTGCGACGCATCCCGTGCGCGGGCGGCCGACGACTCGATCGGAGGTCACCATATGCTGAAATTCCTTAACGCGCTCGCCGCCCTCGCGGCGGTGGGCACGTTCGTTATCGCGTTTCTTGACTCGTATGAGGTTCGGTTTAAGGTCCGTAGGCGCACGCGCGGTGCGGACGGTAGAAGGCATTTGCGCCGCAACAAGCGCAAATAAGAATGCCCGGGGGTCGGATCCCGGGCATTTAACAAAAGCTGAAAACTAGGCCGCCCGCGCTCCCAAACATTTACGCGGGGTGCGTCGTTTTCTACTGACATTGTATCCCGAATCGCCCCGCCGATTCGGGACATTTTGAAAACGCAAATGCTGGCTTATCCTCGACTGGACGGTGCAGTCTAGCTGTGTTGTCCGGCGCAGAAGCTCGCTAATCGGCTATTATTTGTTTAGACAACCTGAGCTGTAGAGGAGTGACTGGCGATGGTGCAGGGCGCCAAACATATGAAGAGCAATAACGCCACGGACAACGGTGGCTCAAGCCCTCAGCCCAAACCTCAACCAAAGCCCAAGCGCCGTCGCAAGCGACTGCCGCGCTGGGCCGACCGGCTCATCACCATCGTCATTATCCTTATTGGCGTGGGCCTTATGACCTGGCCGTGGATTTTGGACCGGCTCGAGGCCTCGGGCGTGTTTAACCAGATCAGCACGGTGTCCAGCACCGTGGACGCGCTGTCTGCCGAGGAGCGCGAGCGCATCCTGCTCCAGGCGCGCTCCTTTAACGAGCAGCTGGCGGGCGAGGCCACCGAGCTTCCCGCCGACCAGATCGAGCCCTACGCCCAGCAACTCATCTTTGACCGCGACCCCATGATGAGCTGGGTCGAAATCCCTTCCATCGACGTGAGCATGCCCATCTACCACGGCACGAGTGAAGAAGTCCTTATGGCGGGCGTCGGCCACCTGGAGGGCACGAGCCTGCCGGTGGGCGGCACCTCGACGCATTGCGTGCTCACCGCGCACTCGGGCATGCGCAACCTGAGCATGTTCGACGACATCCATTCGCTGGAGCCCGGCGACCTGGTGCTGCTGCACACCATGAACAAGACGCTCGCCTACAAGATGGTGGACTCCGAGGTCGTGCTGCCCGAGGAGATGGAGTCGCTGACTATCGAGCCCGGCGCCGACAAGGTGACGCTCGTCACCTGTACGCCCTACGGCGTGAACGACCATCGCCTGCTGGTGCATTGCGTGCGCACCAAGTACAGCAAGAAGGACGTCGACAAGCAAAAGTCGCTGGCCGGCCGCCACTGGGGCAAGCGCGAGTTTGCCGTGCTCATTGTGGTCGTAGCCATTGTGCTGTTGCTGTTGGACATCGTGATCCACGCGGTCCGCAAGCGCCGCAAGGCCAAGGCCTCGGCATAAGACATCGTTCAGAACCACCACAATGAGGACAGGCACCTTTGTGGTGGTCGGGGCTTCCAAACCATCACGACATTCGATGAAAATCTCGATTTTGGCGAAAAGTGTCGAATGTTGTGATGGTTATCGTTGCGGGCGAGACGGTTTTCGCTATGGACGGTGCGGTTTTCGTTGTGGGCGGGACGGTTTTCGCTACGGACGGCGCGGTTTTCGCTGCAGAATCGCCAGCCCGCAGCCTGCCAACCTGCCGCCCTCGTTACGTTTTCGCTGCATTTGGGTAAAGCGCCTGCTCCAAGCCGGCGTTGCCTTGTATACTAGAGCGGTTTAACTGTTATGCGGAAGGGAGCGCCTATGGCACTCAGCGAGAAAGACGTGCGCGGCATCGCCGAGTACGCAAAGATCGCACTGACCGATGACGAGCTCACCCAGATGACGTCCTACATGAATGACGCCGTCCAGATGCTCGAGCCCGTCCTGCAATATGACTTACCCGACGTGGAGCCCACGTTCCATCCCATCGGAAGCCTGTCCAACGTGATGGGCGATGACCTGCGCGAGCCCGAGCGCGATCTGCCGCTCGACGTCGCGCTCGAAAACACCGGCAGCGCGCGCGACCGCTACTTCCGCGTGCCGTCCATTTTGGGAGAGGGGGAGAGCGAGTAATGGCGCTAAGCTTCGATTCCCTTACCGCCGCCCAGATCGCCGCGGGCGTTGCCGCCGGCGACTTTGCCGCTACCGAGGTGGCCCAGGCCTCCCTTGCCGCCATCGAGGCGCGCGAGGGCGGGGTCCAGGCATTCCTGCAGGTGGCGCCCGAGCTTGCGCTCGAGGCCGCTGCGCGCGTGGATGCCGACCGTGCCGCAGGCAAGCCGCTGCCTCCGCTCGCGGGCGTGCCGCTGGCCATCAAGGACAACATGAACCTCGTGGGCACGCGCACCACCTGCGCTTCCCGCATGCTCGGGGACTACCAGAGCGTCTACACCGCCACCTGCGTCCAGCGCATGCTCGACGCCGGCTGTCTGCCCATGGGCAAGGCCAACATGGACGAGTTTGCCTTTGGCAGCTCCACCGAGAGCTCTGCCTTCCACCGCACCAACAACCCCTGGGATACCGAACGCGTGCCCGGCGGCTCTTCGGGCGGCTCCGCTGCCGCCGTCGCCGCGGGCGAGGTCGCGCTCTCGCTGGGCTCGGACACCGGCGGCTCCATTCGCCAGCCGGCGTCGCTGTGCGGCGTGGTGGGCTTTAAGCCCACGTATGGCGCCGTGAGCCGTTACGGCGTGGTTGCCTTTGGCTCGTCGCTCGACCAGGTGGGTCCCTTTGGCCGCACGGTCGAGGATGTCGCGCTGGCCATGAACGCGCTTACCGGCGCGGGGCACGATCCGTACGACTGCACCAGCCAGGACTGCGCCGTCGACTTTACCGAGCATCTCAACGACAGCATCGAGGGCAAGCGCGTGGGCATCATCCCCGCGTTTATGGAGGCCGAGGGCCTGACGCCCGAGGTCAAGGCCGCTGTTCAGCGCGCCGCCCAGGAGCTGCAGAACCAGGGTGCCGAGCTGGTCGAGGTCGACCTGCCGCACCTGGACGCCGCCATCGCCGCCTACTACGTCATCGGCCCGGCCGAGGCATTCTCCAACCTGGCCCGTTTCGACGGCATTCGCTACGGCTACCAGGAGGAGGGCTGCGCCAACCTGTCCGACCAGAGTTCGCTTTCGCGCGCCCACGGTTTTGGCGCCGAGGCCAAGCGCCGCCAGATGCTCGGCGCCTACCTGCTGAGCTCGGGCGTGTACGACAAGTACTACTACGCTGCGCAAAAGGCCCGCACGCTCATCACGCAGGACTACGATGCCGCGTATGCCAAGGTGGATACCATCCTCATGCCCGCCTCGCCGCGCACGGCCTTTAAGTTTGGCGAGATCAGCGACCCCACGCAGATGTACCTCTCCGACCTGTACACCATTTCGCTCAACATCTGCGGCAACGGTGGCATCTCGGTGCCGCTGGGCCTGGGCGAGGATACTCATCTGCCCGTTTCTGCCCAGCTGGTGGGTCCGGCCTTTAAGGACCGTCAACTGCTCACGTTTGCCCGCGCCCTGGAGCGCGGCTTTGCCGATGCCGCCACGGGTGCGCCCGCGCTTTCCGTCGCGCCCGATTTTGCCGGGAAGGGAGGCGAGCTGTAATGAAGGAGCTTTCCGAGGTCCTGCAGGATTGGGAGGCCGTGATCGGCCTGGAGATCCATACCGAGCTCACCGCACTCGATACCAAGATGTTCTGCAACTGCAAGCTCAGCCACGATGACGAGCCCAACGCCAACGTGTGCCCGGTGTGCCTGGGCCTGCCCGGCGCCCTGCCGGTGCCCAACAAGCGCGCCATCGAGAGCATCGTCAAGGCCGGTCTCGCCACCAACTGCGAGATTCAGCGCCACTCGATGTTCTACCGCAAGCACTACTTCTATCCCGACATGGCCAAGAACTTCCAGACCACGCAGGGTCCGGTCGCTTTTGCCATGTACGGTCACCTGGACCTGGACGTGACCGGTCGCGGTGCCGCCGAACGCCCCGACTGCGCGTTTGGCGAGGCCGAGGCCCAGAGCCTGGCGAGCGCCTCGGCCAACGCCGAGGGTCTGTCCACGTCCATGACGTCGACCATGCGCGAGGGCAATCAGCGCGCCGGTCATCTGGCCAGCTACGATGCGTCCAACCTGCAGATGCCCGAGCGTCGCGAGGACGGTTCCTACACGGTGCCCATCCGCATCCTGCGCATCCACATGGAGGAGGACGCCGCCAAGATGGTTCACGTGGGCGGCGCCGAGGGCCGCATTACCGCCGCGGCCGAGTCGCTCGTCGACTACAACCGCTGCGGCACGCCGCTGATCGAGCTCGTCACCGAGCCCGACCTGCGCACGCCCGAGGAGGCTCGCCTGTTTATGGAGAAGCTCCGTCGCATCTTTGTGACGCTGGGCATTTCGGACTGCTCCATGGAGAAGGGCTCCATGCGCTGCGACGGCAACGTGTCGCTGCGTCGCCGTGGCGAGACCAAGTTGGGCACCAAGACCGAGCTCAAGAACCTCAACTCGTTTAAGAGTCTGCACGACGGCCTTGCCTACGAGATTTGCCGCCAGGCCGAGGTGCTCGAGGAGGGCGGCATCATCTATCAGGAGACCCGCCACTGGGAGCCCAGCCGCAAGCGCACCGTGGTCATGCGTGTGAAGGAAACGGCAGACGACTATCGTCTGTTCCCCGATCCCGACCTGGCGCCGTTCGATCTGGACGACGAGTTCATCGACCGCTGCCGTGGCGAGATTCCCGAGCTGCCCGATGCCAAGCGCGTCCGTTTTGAGGCCGACTTTGGCATTAAGACGGCTGACGCCGAGCAGATCGCCGGCGACCCTGAGTTTGCCGACTTCTTTGAGGCCGCCGCTGCCGGTATGGCCGGCAAGGAGGCCCAGACGGTCGCAAACCTGCTGGTCAACGAGATGATCGCCTACCTTAAGGGCGCAGGCGTGTCGCTCGCCGAGTCCGGCATCGCGCCGGCTCAGGTGGCGGCACTCGCCAAGCTGCTGGCGACCGATGCCATCAGCTCCAACCAGGCGCACGAGGTCTTTGAGGCGATGGCCCAGACCGGCGACGACCCCAACAAGATCGTCGACGAGCGCGGCATGCGTCAGGTGAGCGATGCCGGCGCACTGCAGCCGATCGTGGACGAGGTGCTGGCAAACTGTGCCGATCAGGCGCAGCAGTATCGTGACGGCAACCAGAAGGTCATCGGCTTTTTGGTGGGCCAGTGCATGAAGGCGAGCCGCGGCAAGGGCAACCCCAAGCTCTTCAACGAGTTGTTGAGAAAGGCGCTCGCGTAGCTCACGGGCGGGGAAGGCCATCGGACGGGCAGGGCCCGGGCCTTTACTCTCAACTTCGGACAGTCCTGCGCAAGACGGAGGCGCCACTGGCGCCTCCTTTGCGTGCGGAACTCGTTGCGAGCAAAGGCCCGGGCCCTGCCCGTCCGATGGCCTTCCCCGCCCTGACGACTCGGCCTTTCGGGTCAGGCGGGCTGAATGGAATTTGGTGATGAGGGCGCCGTTGGCACCCTCATTTTTTGTGGATACGGCGCAGGGACGGTCCCTTTGTCACATATTTTGGGCTGTGAAAAACGAAGGTTAATACTTTTCCCGAGAAGTGAACGACCTTATTTGGACTCCTGAAGCATCGACACTTTTGAGGCTCTGTTTCCTGCGGTTTTGCCGAGTTATTCCTGCGGTTTTGTTGCCAAAAAATGCGGATGCTTCGGGGGTCCGATTTTGCTCGTTCACTTCTCGGGAAAAGTATTAGACCTTGATTTGTTGGGTCGGGGGAGAGCCTTGCTTGGATGCCGGAGATGTGCGTCGCGGCGGGCGGATTGTCGGAAGTCGGTTGGTCCGCGCCCTAAGATTTCCAAAAAGTTAACCTTTGTTGAACTTAATAGTTAGATAAACTAAACTATTTTCCAAAAGTGTGCTCGAGCAAACTTGTTTACTCGGGTGCTGAGGCACCGTGTCGCGTCCAATGCGGCAAAAGGGAGAAGCAACATGAAGAAGTCGACGTTTAACACCCTGCTTGTCGGTGGCGGTTTTCTGCTTGGTACGGCCGGCATCAAGCTGCTTACCAGCGCTCCGGTCAAGAATGCCTGCGTGCAGGGTATCGCGTGCGGCATGCGCATCAAGAACGGCTACCAGGACATGGTCGAGCAGGCCAAGGCCGAGGTCGACGACATGGTTGCCGAGGCTGCTTACATCACCCAGAGCGAGGCCGCCGCGGACAACGCAGCTGAGTAGCGCTTCCAGGCACAAACTATGAGATTCTCGATTATCAGCGAGATCCCCGGCAGGACCCGCCTCCAGTTGGCGGGTCCTGTGCCAGAGAGCGATCTCGATGCGCTTCTTAAGCTTGGTGGCGACATCGACGGCGTGCGCAAGGTGCGCGTGTATGGCCGCATTGGCCAGATGGCGCTGGAGTACGACGAGCCGCGACGCGATGCCGTGCTGGCCGCCGTCGGTGCGCTCGACGCTCAGGCCATTGCCGACGCAAAGACGGGCTACGTGATACAACTCGAGCCGCGCAAGCACAAGCTCGTCATGGATCTTGCCACACTTGTCGGCGCCCACTACGCACGTCGCTGGTTTTTGCCCACGCCCCTGCGTGCGGTGTTTGTCGTGGCCGGTTACATGACCTTTTTGCGCGCCGCCCTCCGTGAGCTCGCGCAGCCGCGCCTGACCGTTCCCGTGCTCGACGCTTCGGCCATCGGCATTTCGTTCGTCAAGCGTGATGTCGACACCGCGGGCCAGACGATGTTCCTGCTCAACGTGGGCGAGCTGCTCGAGGACTACACCCGCGCCATGAGTGAAAACGAGCTCATCAACTCGCTGCTCGATGTGCCCGACAAGGCGCAAAAGGTTGTTGGCGACACCGAGGTAAGCGTTGCCGCGACCGAGCTTGAGCCCGGCGATCTGGTCGCCGTGCGCACCGGCATGTCCATCTGCATCGACGGTGTTGTCGAGCAGGGGAGCGCTATGGTCAACCAGGCGACCCTGACCGGCGAGCCGCTGGCCGTCGAGCGCAGCGTGGGCGACGACGTGTTCGCCGGTACCGTCGTGGAAGACGGCGGCATCTTGGTGCGCGTGCGCGCCAATACGGCGCAAACCAAACTGCGCTCAATCGTCTCGCTCGTGCAGACGGCCGACTCGCTCAAGTCCGAGGGCCAGTCGCATATGGAGGACCTTGCCAACAAGATCGTCCCGTGGAACTTCCTGCTCGCGGGCCTAGTTGCGCTTACTACCCGCAGCCTCATCAAGACCTCGGCGGCACTGATGGTCGACTACTCGTGCGCACTCAAGCTCACGGGTTCCGTTGCCGTCATGACCGCTATGAGCGATGCTGCCAAGATGGGCGTCATGGTCAAGGGCGCGAAGTACTTTGAGTCGTTTGCCAAGGCCGACACCATTGTCTTTGATAAGACCGGCACGCTCACCGAGGCGCAGCCGCGTCTTGCCTGCGTACTCACCACCGATGGCTGGAGCGAGGATGAGGTCCTGCGCCTTTCCGCTTGCCTGGAGGAGCATTTCCCGCATCCGGTGGCGCGCGCCGTGGTCAATGCGGCATGCGAGCGCGAGCTCGAGCACCGCGAGCGCCATGCCGCTGTCGAGTACATCGTGGCGCACGGCATCGCTTCGTCCATTGAAGGACGTCGCGCCATCATCGGTTCCGCGCACTTTGTATTTGAGGACGAGGGCGCACAGCTCGAATCCGACATCAAGGAGCGCATTGAGTCCCAGATGCAGGGCCTGTCGCCGCTGTATCTGGCGGTCGATGGAAAGGTCGTCGGCGTGCTCGGCATCGAAGATCCGCTCAAGCCTGGGGTCCGTGAGGCCATCGCCGACCTGCATGCGCTGGGCGTCAAGCATGTCGTTATGCTCACGGGCGATTCCGAGCGCACGGCCGAGCGCATTGCGCGCGAGGCGGGTGTCGACGAGTTTAAGGCCGAACTGCTGCCCGAGGACAAGTACGCCTATGTGGAACGCATTAAGAGCGAGGGGCGCCATGTTGCCATGGTGGGCGACGGCGTCAACGATTCGCCGGCGCTCGGTTTGGCCGACGTGGGCCTGGCCATGGGTGGCGGAAGCGACATCGCCAAGGAAGTCGCCGACATCATCCTGACCGACACGGATCTCGCCGCAATCGTGCGCCTGCGCCGCATGAGTCAGGGTCTCATCGACCGTCTGACGAGTTCGTATTCCAAGGTGATGCTCACCAACTCGGCGCTGTTGGCATTGGGTATTACCGGCATGATCACTCCGCAGACGTCGTCACTGCTGCACAACGGCTCAACGATCGCCTACAGCCTGGGCAACGCAAAGGCGTACCTGCGTTAGCAGACGTGTTCGCCCACGTTATCTGGCCTGCGCCCAGACGGCATCGGTGTCGTCCGGGCGCAGGCCTTTTGCGTTTGGATGCCAACGTATGGGTTGATTCGTTTTGCGTCGACCATGCTGAGTCGCTTGCCGCGCGTGCGTTTATTGGGCAGGCGGCGGAGGCGGGGGCATTGCTGTTCTTTCCGGTGCATATCGCCAAGGACGTGCTGTACGTTGTCCAACACGAGCTGAAGCGTAGCGTTCTTGCCAGTGGGGAAGCGCTCGACGAGGCATCTGCCCGTGCAATTGGCGATGCGGCGTTGGCGTTTGTTCGGAACATGACCGAAAACGCCACGGCCGTGGGTGCAGATGCGTCGGACCTTTGGCTGGCCGACAAATACTTAGCGCTCTATCGCGATTACGAGGACAACTTGGTGCTCGCCGCGTGCAAGCGCGCGCAGGTCGATTACTTGGTGACCAACGATCGCAAGCTGCTCGAACATGCCGATCTTGCAGCAAAGACCCCGCGCCAAATGATGCCGATTCTGGCTTTGGCCGAACGCGGCGGCGCGGCTATCGGTTGACGCGAACTGTTTGTGGGCCTCTTGGACGACGATGCGCCAAGGGACCCGCGCCTTCTATTTACAAAAGCTCGGCCTTAATGGCGGGACTTTCTGCGAGCTGCTCGGCTGCCTTTTCGTCGGAGCTGTCGAGTGCTGCCAGACTGCGGTAGACCCACTCGTTGACCTGGGTGTTCTTGACGCCTGCGGTCTGCATAAGGGCGCCTACCTCGCGGATTGCTGCGAGCAGATCGGCTTTGGGACCCGCGAGTTCGACCTCGATGCCGTGGTAGGCGGCCACGCCGCGGTTCTCACTCACGTGGTCGATAAAGCCCTCGACGGTCTCAAGCTGCTGGGCGAGAGCCACATCATCGTTAGCGTCCAGCGCGACGAGTGCGTTCGAAACCGTGAGGGCGGGATGTCCGCAGGGGACAAAGCCTTCGATGACATCCATAGCTTCGGTAATGGTTGAGCCCAGGCCTGCGAGGGCATTGACGAGTTGCTGCTTGGTATCCATAACGGTCCTTTCGACGGGTCAATTTTGCTTGGCGAAAATATACGTTACGCGATCGGTGGCAAAAGTGCGAAGTGCGGCGCACATTGGGGTCTTCA
Organism: Collinsella sp. AF05-9; assembly: GCF_003465595.1. Taxonomy (NCBI): domain Bacteria; kingdom Bacillati; phylum Actinomycetota; class Coriobacteriia; order Coriobacteriales; family Coriobacteriaceae; genus Collinsella; species Collinsella sp. AF05-9. Next base: position 50,386 of record NZ_QSBB01000009.1, on the reverse strand, counting down.
CAGCTCGTGCATAGAACAGCTGTCCGCTTTCAGAACGTGGTAAGATAACACTCCACAAGCGGGGCTCGCCCTGCATGCTCCTTGAAAAGTCGACGGGTGTTGGGTGCTTGCGTGCCCAATGCCATCCAGACTTTCCCGACATTCGGGGGCGACTGGTTTCGACACGATAGCTCTGAGAGAGGAAGCAAGCCGAGGTCTCCTCGCCTCGTTAAACAGGGGTACCGTCAAATTGAATTGACAACAACTCTTCTTTTGAGCCTATGGCTCTCGCTGCTTAGTTTATAGCGGCGCGTCAACCCGGTGATTTCCCCGACACCGGCGCGACGTCATTTTAGGGGAATGCTCCTGCGCACGTAATCGGTATGGCGCAGGCTAAGACCGAACCGGTTAGGACGCCGCGAGCGTGTCGCTGCGCGCAAAGCGTCCGAGACAAAACCAGCGACTGAGCTTGGAGATGCCAATCAGGGGGCTTTCGTGGACCGGAGTTCGATTCTCCGCGCCTCCACCATACGTAACAGGCAGGTAGAGAAGTGTCTCTACCTGCCTTTTTATTACATATGGATACCGCGGAGAATCGAACTCTATGCAGGGCGCGGGCGTTAAGCAAACGCGAAGCGTTTGTAGCCCGCGGGCGAGAGCGGCGGCAGCCGGCCGAAGCCGGCGCGGATTTGCGAAGCAAATACGCGGATTCTCCGCGCAAACTATCAGCCCAATATGGATGCGATGTTATCGAATCTCAGCCGGCCATGCGCCGCATCAACGGAACCCCAAACCCGCGGAGAATCGAACTCTGTGCAGGGCGCGGGCGTTAAGCAAACGCTACGGCAACGTAGGGTGGGACGCGCTTTCCCAATGGCGGCCCAGGCGGAAAATCCATCCCGGAATTCGCGCCCAGAACGGGACATGCTTTCCGGATGCCTGCTCAAGCGGAAAGTTCATCCCGGAATCCCGCCTCAAACTGGGACGCGCTTTCCGCTCCATCTCCTCAACTCCAAAACCTATGCGCCCTCCATTCCAAAACTGGGTAGAAGAAAGCCAAAACGCAATCGCAGGAGGTCAACATGACTGCAGAAGATAAGGCAAAGAACGCCGGCAAGGTCGCGCTCGTTTTGGAGGGCGGCAGCTTCCGCGGGCAATTTACCGCAGGCGTACTCGACGTTCTCATGGAGGCCGGTGTCGAGATTCCGGCGGTATATGGCGTATCGGCCGGCGCTCTCAACGGCGTGAACTACAAGTCGCACCAGATCGGCCGTGCCAACCGCATCAACCTGGCTTTCTGCAACGACAACCGCTTCATGGGCGCCGCATCGTTTGCGTCCACGGGTTCCATCGTCGGCTACGACTTTATTTTCAACGACGTGCAGGATCGCCTAGACCCCTTCGATAACGAGACCTTCGACGCGAGCCCCATCGAAATGTATGCTGTCGCGACGGACATGTTATTCGGCACCGCTGCCTACCTGCCCGTCAAAAACGCCATGCTCGATATCGATTGCGTGCGTGCCTCGACCTCGTTGCCGCTGGTGACGCCGCCGGTCGAGATTGACGGGCACAAATACGTCGACGGCGGCGTAGCCGATTCGGTTCCTATCGAGCATGTGCTGGAGGAGGCCGGCTTCGAGCGCGCGGTTGTCATTGTCACGCAGGACCGCTCGTACGAGAAAAAGCCCTACGAGTTTATGCCTGCCGCGCGCGCCCGCTATGCCGACTACCCCTACCTGCTCGAGGCTATCGAGACGCGCCACGACCGCTATAACCTCCAGCGCATGCACCTGTGGAAGTATGAGCGCGAGGGCCGCGCGCTGGTCATCGCTCCGCAAAAGCCGGTCGAGGTCGGCCATGTCGAGCATGATCCGGCCAAGCTTCTCGACCTGTATATCCAGGGCCGCCAGGAGGCAAAGCGCTTGCTGGGAGATATCGAGGCATTTGTCGAGCGCTAGCGCTGCAACGTCACGGCTCGTGGATGACATGTGCAGAAACTCTGGTCGGAGCCAAAATACCTGTTGACTCGTACGGCGAGCGGGGTAATATGGACGGGTTACTTGCAGAGCCCCGTGAATCTCTGTAACAACACGTACTGTACATGGAGGAGTCTAAGTGATTTCGAAATCGACTCACTACGCCAAGCAGGGCGAGGTCCAGCGCAACTGGGTTCTCGTCGACGCCGATGGTGCTGTCCTGGGCCGTCTTGCCACCCAGATCGCAATGATCCTGCGCGGTAAGAACAAGCCCCAGTTCACGCCCAACAGCGACTGCGGCGACTTCGTTGTCGTCATCAACGCCGATAAGGTCCAGCTTACCGGTAACAAGGCCGACACGAAGACCTATTATCGCCACAGCGGCTACAACGGCGGCCTCAAGGCTGAGAGCTTCCGCCAGGCTATGGAGAAGCACCCGGAGAAGGTCATCGAGCGCGCCGTTCGCGGTATGCTGCCCAAGACCACCCTCGGCCGTGCCCAGATGACCAAGCTTAAGGTCTACGCTGGTGCCGAGCATCCGCACGCTGCCCAGAACCCCACGAAGATTGAGCTGGAGGCTTAAAGATGGCTGAGAACACCGTTGTCTACCAGGGTACCGGCCGTCGTAAGAACGCCGTCGCCCGCGTCCGTCTCGTCCCCGGCACCGGCAAGGTGACCATCAACAAGCGTGACGCCGAGCAGTATTTCGGCCGTCATCAGCTCGTTGAGAACGCCCTTGCTCCCTTCAAGGTGACCGACACCGCCGGTCAGTTCGACGTCATCGCTCTGTGCGATGGCGGCGGCATCTCCGGTCAGTCCGGCGCTCTGCGCCTGGGCATCGCCCGCGCTCTTCTGAACGCTGGCGACTACCGTGCTGACCTCAAGAAGGCCGGTTTCCTTACGCGCGATGCTCGCGTGGTCGAGCGCAAGAAGTACGGCCTCAAGAAGGCCCGCCGCGCTCCCCAGTTCTCCAAGCGCTAAGGTTTTATCTCCTTTCGAGATACAATGTACAAGCGGGGCCTGCCGATTCCTCGGCGGGTCCCGCTTTTCTTTTTCGACTAGGGTGGGCGGTTGCATATCGCCTGCTAGGGAAGGAGCGATCCTATGCCCCAGAACATCTTCGGTACCGACGGCGTCCGTGGCGTCGCCAATGCCGACCTTTCGTGCGACCTCGCGTTTCGCCTGGGCCGCGCGGCGACCAAGTTCCTTGGTCCGGATATCTGCGTCGGCCGCGACACGCGTCTTTCGGGTACTATGCTCGAGAGCGCTCTGACCGCCGGCATCATGGCCGAGGGCGGTCGTCCGCACTGCTGCGGCGTCATCCCCACGCCTGCCGTGGCGCTGCTCACCGTCCAGAATGAGCTCGACGGCGGCATCGTCATCTCTGCTTCGCATAATCCGCCGGAGTTCAACGGCATCAAGTTCTTTAGCCGCAAGGGCATGAAGCTTCCCGATGCGGTCGAGGAAGAGATCAGCGCCTGGGTCATGTCCGAGGAAGCCATGGCTGCCGACACGCTGCCGACCGGTGCCGGCGTGGGCCACATCATCAAGATGAAGGACGCTCGCAAGGCATACGTCGACCACGCCATCGATACGCTTGATGGCCTGAGGCTCGATGGCCTGGTGGTTGCCGTCGACTGCGGTCACGGTGCTTCCTGCCAGACCACGCCTGCCGCGCTGCAGCGCCTGGGTGCCACGGTCCATGCCATCAACACCGATTACTGCGGCACCGACATCAATGTCGAGTGCGGCTCTACGCACCTCGAGCCCCTGCGCGAGCTCGTGCTGCGCACCCATGCTGACATCGGTCTGGCCCACGACGGCGACGCCGACCGCGTACTGTTCGTGGACAGCGAGGGCAATGAGATCGACGGCGACTACATCCTGGCTATCTGCGGTTCTGACCTCGCCGCCCGCGGCAAGCTCGCCAACTCCGAGATCGTCTCGACCGTCATGTGCAACCTTGGCTTCTCCATCGCTATGAAGGAGCAGGGCTTCGAGATGGTTCAGACCGCTGTGGGCGACCGCTACGTTTTGGAGCGTATGCTTGCGGACGGTGCCGTCATCGGCGGCGAACAGTCCGGCCACATCATCTTCCTGGAGCACAACACCACCGGTGACGGCCTGGTGACGGCTCTTCAGCTGCTGGCCGTGCTTAAGCGCACCGGTCGCACCCTCACCGATCTTGCCGGCATCATGAAGAAGTACCCGCAGGTACTCGTCAACGTGCATTCCGACAACAAGGCTGGTCTGGACGATTGCCAGCCCATCTGGGATGCCGTCGCTGCTGCCGAGAAGGAGCTTGACGGCCGCGGCCGCATTCTGGTGCGCCCGAGCGGTACCGAGCCGCTGGTCCGCGTTATGGCCGAGGCCGAGACGCACGAGCTGACCCAGCGCGTTGTTGACGACATCGTCGAGGTTGTCAAGCGCGAACTTCCCTAATGGTCAAAAACGAGTGCCAAGTGGTAAACTGTTAAGGCTATTTTGGTCGATTGGTATGTCCGAGGGGGAGCATGTTCACTAAAGTCCTAAGGTCTTTTGGTATGCGTGGTCGAGTCCTTACGCTGGATGCTCCCATCTCGGGCGACGTCATTCCGTTGTCCGAGGTAAACGACCAGACATTTGCCACCGGGCTTTTGGGCCAGGGCGTGGCGATTCAGCCTACCGGCACGCGTGTGATTGCACCGGCTGATGCCAAGGTCGAGGCCATTTTTCCCACGGGACACGCTGTTGCGCTTAACACGGTCGATGGCTTGGACGTGCTCATCCACGTTGGTTTGGACACTGTTCAGCTTGAGGGCAAGCACTTTACCGTACATGCGCAAGTGGGTGACATCGTCCATAAGGGCGATGTGCTCATTGAGTTCGATCGCGAGGCAATTGCTGCTGAGGGCTACGATGTGACGGTTCCCATCTTAGTGTGCAACTCCGTTGAGTTCTCGAGCATCAAGGGCTCCGTTGGCGTGCATGTCGAAGAGATGGACCAGCTCATCGTTGCTCGCGAGCGCTAGCAAGTGCACGTGGCCATTAGCCTACAATTCAAACACGTTTACGGAGGGCGCACTTGAAAGAGGACGCCCTCCGTGGCAAGATGGGGTTTGTCCGAAGCTAAAAGGCTTCGGGTCACCGTGGACGGGCAGGGGCCTCGACGCGGCTAGACACGAGACACATACATTACGCGACCTCGCCCTGGTGGCCGCACACGTTGGTTGCGGCCGACGCGGGCCGCGGGCAAGTGCTTGTAAGGGGAGCCTTGCCTCTCTTGTACGAGAAAGGACGCGTAATGAAGATCATTAAAGCTAAAGACTACGAGGATATGAGCCGCAAGGCCGCCAATATTATCTCGGCGCAGGTTATCCTCAAGCCCGACTGTGTGCTGGGCCTTGCCACTGGCTCCACCCCGATCGGTGCCTACAAGCAGCTCGCTGCTTGGTACGAGAAGGGCGACGTCGACTTTGCCGAGGTCAGCACCTACAACCTGGACGAGTATCGCGGCCTTTCGCACGACGATCCCCAGAGCTATCACTACTTTATGCGTGAGAACTTCTTCGATCACATCAACATCGACCTGAACAACACGCATGTGCCCGACGGTTCCAACCCCGACGCCGCCGCTGCCTGCTCTGAGTACGACAAGATCGTCGCCGCCGCCGGTTACCCGGATCTGCAGCTGCTCGGCATTGGCAACAACGGCCACATCGGCTTCAACGAGCCCGATGACCACTTCTCCAAGGGCACGCACTGCGTCGACCTCACCGAGAGCACCATTCAGGCCAACAGCCGCCTGTTCGACAGCATCGACGATGTTCCCCGTCAGGCCTACACCATGGGTACCCAGACCATCATGTATGCCCGCATGATCCTAGTCGTCGCCAACGGCGAGGCCAAGGCTCAGGCCGTGTATGACATGTGCTATGGTCCGGTTACGCCCGCGTGCCCGGCTTCGATCCTGCAGCTGCACACCAACTGCGTTGTCGTTGCCGACGAGGCCGCCCTTTCGCTCTGCGAGTAGCGCGAATCCTGCATCTCGACATAGCCTTGCCTAAGGCCTCCGCTTTGCGGGGGCCTTTTTGTTATCCCTCTCCGCCCGCTTGACCAAAATCTTGCCGCAAGCTTGACGAATGCCGGATGCCCAACAGCTTGATTCATTCCATACCAGATTCTATGCAAAAATGCCACTAAAAGGTCGTAGACGGTAGCGGGTGCTAGGCGAGTTGAATGACATAGCTGAACCTTGTTCATTTGCGTTACACTGCCGCTTAGATGGGACAAGCTGACAAGCTCATTTACCTGCTTAAAGACCGATTAGTCGGGGGATTAATAACAATCGGCCCTCGCTGTACAAAAACTTGCCGCTTGCGTACCAAAAGACAACCTAGAACACAAGGTCGCTCTATTCATAGCGCGGCTTGTATGGTCTTGCGGTTACAGTGTCCATACGGTCGAGTTGAGGAGCGGGCATGGTAAACGATTTGGGCAGAATGGACGACCTCGAGCTGATGCCGCTGGGCGGTGGCTATATGGTGCGACGCGAACGCTTGATGAATGAGCTTCTCGCCAAGGGCCGAAAGGCCGGCATCGTGGTTCTTTATGCGCCCGACGGGTTTGGGAAGACCTCGGTGCTGCTGCAGTACACCCATGAGGTTAAATGCGACCCGACGCGAGGCCCCGTGCGGATTATCGAGGCCGATCGCGCCACTGGGCGCGAGGTGTTTATGCAGCTCGAGGTGGTTACCGAAGAACTCAAAGACAAACCGCACTCCCTTATCGCGATTGATAATGTGCCAAACCTCGATCAGCACGATACCGAAGACCTCATCGACAGGATTCGCGGCCTGCGCGCTATGGGGGTGGGGGTCTTTATCTCCTGCCGTCCTTCAAATCGTCAACTGATTCATGGGCTGGGCGATTCGGTTAAGATCAATGCGCAGATGCTCAAGGTGCATGCCTATGAGTATTCGGCGTGGGCATCGGCGTTTTCGATCAGCACATCGCTCGACTTTTATCAGCTCACGCAGGGCGTGCCCGAGCTCGTTTCGGCATTGCAGACGGGTCTGTATGGCCAAGGCGACGTAGCCGGTCTGCTCGAAAACGAGATTGTCAACGTATATGGCGCGGCACTTGTCGACTTGGCTTCGCTCGACAATAATGCACTGTTTTGCGTGGCATGTCTCATGATTTTGATGGGCGAGGGCAATATCGCAGAACTCGAGGCTTGCGGGGTGAGGCTATCGATGGTCGACCAGTCCTACTTCGTACGCGACTACCCGATCTTTGGCTTGGACCCCGCCGAGCGGAGTTTTACGTGTCTGGGCACGGAGGATAACGGACGCTTGCGCTTGCGTAAGTTGGTGGCCGAGGTTCGCCCCGAACTTGTTCCGAGGGCGGCCCGGATTTTGCTTAAGGCGGGCCGATGCGATGCGGCGATGGGCCTGGCGGACGCCTTTTTGGACCGTGATGCGGTCCTTGAACTTGCTGGGCAGTATGGGGTCGATCTGGCTCTGACGGGGCACGGGGCCGATATCTGCCGAGCAGCGCTGGGCACGATCGATGCCGAGGATCCGGCTCCAGAGCCAACGCCTGCCGAGGCGCTTGGCGTATATCTGGCAGCGGTCAGCGTGTCCAATACAAAGCTCGCTCGCTATATGGCATCGGTCATCGAGCGCGGGGGCGAACGGGCGGCCTGCGAAATAGACCCTGTTTCATGGAGGGTGGCCCAGACACTGACGGCTGTTTGCTATGGGGACAACGGGCTTGGGCTTCCTACGAACCTGACCGCGCCAGAAATCGAGACATCCCATACCGCACTCGATATGTTGTCCGCGCATATCGAGGTCAAGCGCTGCCTGACCGAGCGGGGAGATGACGGCGGCGTTCTACAGCAGCTCAAAACGAGCAAGGCCTACGACTGCGAGCTCGACATCGCGGGGATTGTTATACGGGCCGACAGCATGCTGGTGGAGCTTTTTGACGGGTCGTTTGCGGGAACCGACGAGCGCGACGACGAGATGACGGTGGTGCGGGAGGCGCTCGACGTACGTGGGCTTAAGGCGATGGCTATCTGGGTGCGCATGGTGTTGGCGGCACGGCGGCTCCTTTCCGGCTTGCCGGTAACCGACGACGCGGCATTCAACGAGCTCGATCGTTTTGCCGTGCGCATGCGCGACAACCAGATTCAGCTGTTTGGCCTGTTGCTAGAAGGCTGGCAGTCGCTGGCAGAGGGACGGCCGGTTAATGCAAAGTTCCGTGCGGTCCAAGTGCTCAAACTTGCCGAGGAGTCGATTGCGTACATGCGCGATAACGCATTGCTGTTGGAGCGCGCGGCGTATCTGCGTAACACCTCGATGGTTTCGGTGCGCGAGGAAGCGGAGCTACTCGATATAAGCCAGACGCAGGTTGGTGGAGCGGAGGCCTGGATGGTGGCGCTGCATTTGGCCTGTGCGGGCCGAGACAGCGATCTTGCGGCCTGGATGTCCATGAATCGTGCGGGGATTCTGGAGCCATCGTATCGGCTCTTTGCGCGCCTTGCCATGCATTGTCTGGGCGAGCCGGCGACCAGGATTCGCAAGAAGCTTCCCGTGCGCGAGCTGTCGCGGTACTCGCTGCGCGATGATCTGGAAGGGGAGGGCGAGCGCCTGTTCCAGGCCGGCGAGGTTGAAGCCGTTGATACCATCGACCATATCGAGATTCGCATGTTTGGTGCGTTTCGCGCCGAGCGCGACGGGTTTCCCATCACGGACAAAATGTGGCGCCGCAAGAAGGCGGCGACACTTGCCGAGCGGCTTGCGCTGGGCATGGATGCGCTCGTCGATCGTGAGACGCTGGCCATGGAGTTGTGGCCCCATGCCGAGTTCAATAGCGCCCGCAACAACCTGTACTCGACGATATCGCGCTTGCGGTCGGCTTTGGGACCGACGCCGGATGGCAAGTCGTGTGTGCTCATCCAAAATGAATGCATCGGACTCAACGGCGACTACGTCAAGACCGATGTACGGCTGTTTGACCAGATAAGCCGCGAGGTTTTGGGAAATCGCACGGGTGCGCGCGGGCCCCATTTAGTTGAGCTGTGCCTTAAGATTGAGCAGCTTTATGCCGGACCGCTGTATGTTCCCAATGGCTGTAACCCCACCTACTTTTTGCGTATGCGACGCATTATGCAGTCAAAGTACATCGATTGCATGATTAAGGGAGCAAATGCCGCTCTAGAAGAAAACGATTTGCAGTCGGCGATTTGGCTGGCGGAGTCGGGGCTTCGACAGGAAACGGCGCGTGAGGATATGGTGCGCTGCGCCATGCGCGTCTACAGTGCGGCGGGGCGGCGGCGCGATATCGTCGAGCTATACAGCGGGCATATGCACCATCTAAGGGAACAGGTCAATGGCGTACCCGAGCCCGAGACGCGGCATCTATACGAGCGCTTGGTGGAGGGGCGGCTCAATCGCGTGCTGGTCGAGCGATAAAAAACGGGCGCCCGAAGTACTTGGGCACCCGTAAGCTTGCTATGTGTTGGCTCGCCGGATCATTGGCTCTTAGACGAGCTTGATCTTCTCGATGTCCTTGCGCGAGGACTCGCGATACAGCGAGAACTTGCGGCCGATGACCTGGACGACCTCGGCGTGGCAACGCTCAGCGAGCTCTTCGGCGGCCTCGCGGGCGGAAAGACTGGAGCCATCGAGCACGGAGCACTTAACGAGCTCGTGCCTCTCCAGGTAGGCGACCGTCTGCTCGACGGTGCCCTCGTTGACATCGGACTTGCCGATGATGATGGCGGGGTTGAGGTGATGGGCCATGCTGCGAAGCTGCTTGACCTGGGCTCCTGTCAGTGCCATGGGTTCTCGCTTTCTATGTATGGGGCGCCCCGCGACGGGGCCTTAATCTACGTGAGCTGTCCCACGATAGCGCAGGAACGGCGCGGTGTGGAGCGTGTTTGCCCAGTTCAAAAAGAATGCGGATGCCGAGGTGATGGGCAGCGCAGGCTGTGAACGGGCTACGAGCGGGATTCAGAGACCGGTTCCCATGCAATAAACGCCCAGCGAACCTTACGGACATGGTCGAGCATATAGCGCCCCTGCGACACGCCCTTGGAGCCCGGCTCACCGGCATGGGGATTCTCGATCATGTGTTGGGCGATGTAGTCGCGCAGACGGTCGACCTTATCCTCGTTGCCATGCTCAAGCATGCGGGAAAAGTCCGCCACGCCTGCCTCAAGGCTGTCGAAGGTATCGCGACGCGGCGATTCAAAGTACGTGACCTGCGGCAGGGCACCCATCTGAATGAGGATGTTGAAGGCGTACACAAAGCCATTGCTGCAGGTAACCGAGGCGCCGATAGCGTTCATCAAGTGCAGATCATAGCGCGGGCTGGAGTTGGCGACCATCGTGACTGCACAACGCCGACGAGCCGTACGGTCGAGCTTGGCAAGCGCGCCTTTTAGGTTGGTCGTGGTGACAGAGCGACTGGCAAAGGCAACATCAACAGCCTTGGCAACCGGCCCAACCAGATCCCAATCATCGTCCCAGGCAAGCTCAAGCGGCGTAATGCGATCCTCGAGCCCATAGTACTCAATGCCAGCATCAAGCGTGCCCAACATGGCAGGGGAAAAGTCAGCAGCAATCACAGGATGCCCAGCCTGAGCAAGCGGAATAGCAATCGACCCAGCCCCGCACCCCATATCGAGTACCGACTCGCCGGGCTCAAGCGCCAGCAGCTTTATAAAATCCCGAGCATAAGGGGCAGTCTCCAACGGCCGAAAATGCCGAGCCCTTTTATCCCACTCAAAAGAATCGTCAGCCCGCCGCCGATCAGCTTGCAGACGCATCCACTCCAGATTCCAATCTGTGGAAAGCAGCTCAGAACGATTCTCCCCATCAGCCACGGGCCAACCTCCTAGCAACAAAAAAGCGACTCCTCCCAAAAGAAGAGCCGCAACCAGCATATATCAGAAAGAACCGATCCAACGCCAAACCGTCATACCAGCAAAGTGGAGCAGAAGCGAAGCGACTGCAACCGGGATAGAACCCAACCGAGGTCCCGTTGTGCGGGAGCCCCGGGGAGGGCAAATATATAAGGTCGATCGCGAGTTCCGCACGAGCCGGAGAGCACTTAATGTGCTCTCCGTGCGAGTCAGGATTGTCCGAGCAGGCGACCTTATATGTCTGCCGCCCGGCGGCGGGGCTCCTCGCCAGTCCCCCTCAGCTAGTTCTTGAGCGAGTTCAGCGGCGCCGGGAAGCGTCCACCGCGGTGGGCAAGCACGGTGCCGGCGTTGGGGTTCACCGGCATGATAGGCGCACGGCCAAATAGGCCGCCGTACTCGACGCAGTCGCCCACGCCCTTGCCAATGGCGGGAATCACGCGGACGGCCGTGGTCTTGTTGTTGATGACGCCGATGGCCATCTCGTCGGCGATGATGCCGGCGATGGTCTCGACCGGGGTGTCGCCGGGGATGGCGATCATGTCCAGGCCAACGGAGCACACGCAGGTCATGGCCTCGAGCTTCTCGAGCGAAAGCGCACCGGCTTCGACGGCGGCGATCATGCCGGCGTCCTCGGACACGGGGATGAAAGCGCCCGAAAGACCGCCCACGCTGGAACTGGCCATGACGCCGCCCTTCTTGACGGCATCGTTGAGCATGGCGAGCGCGCAGGTCGTGCCGGGGCCACCGCAGGTGCCCACGCCGATGATCTCGAGGATGCGCGCGACGGAGTCGCCGATGGCAGGCGTAGGTGCCAGCGAAAGGTCGACAATGCCCTTCTCGACACCCAGACGATGGGCGGCCTCGCGGCTCATGAGCTCACCGGCACGGGTGATCTTAAAGGCGGTCTGCTTAATCTTCTCGGCGACTTCCATCATCGATGCAGAATCGGGCAGCTTCTCCAGGGCTGCTGCCATAACGCCGGGGCCCGAGACGCCTACGTTGATGACGGCGTCGGCCTCGCCACCGCCGTGGACGGCGCCCGCCATAAACGGTGAGTCCTCGACCATATTGGCAAAGCAGACAAACTTGGAAGCGCCGACGGAGTCCTGGTCGGCCGTGAGCTTAGCGGCGTCGATGATGGTCTGGGCGGCCATAAGCACGGCGTCCATGTTGATACCGGCGCGCAGGCTGGCGACGTTGACGCTGGAGCAGACGCGGCTCGTGGTGGCGAGCGCCTGGGGGATGGACTGGATAACGCGGCGGTCGGCATCGCCGATGCCCTTCTGGACGAGCGCGGAGAAGCCGCCCAGGTAATCGATGCCGAGCGTCTCGGCCGCGCGGTCGAGGGCATGCGCGATGGGGGTGAGGTCCTCATCCTTGCAACACGCGGCGATCTGCGCCACCGGGGTGACGGAAACGCGCTTGTTGACGATGGGGATACCGTACTCGCGCTCGAGGTTCTCGGCGGTCTCGACCAGATGCTCAGCCGTGTGCGTCACGTGGTCGTAGATCTTCGTGCACATGCGGTCGAGGTTCTCGTCACCGCAACCCATGAGCGAAACACCCATGGTGATGGTCCTGATGTCGAGGTTCTGCTCCTCAACCATGCCGCGGGTTTCCGCGATTTCTGCGGGCGTGATCGCCATCCTTGCGCTCCTATCTGCCAAAACGAGCATAGTCTTTTCTATTCTAACGTGCCGCACATGCCAGGTGGCGCATGCGGCACGTTTTGGTGCTCGGTTGTTTCCGTTGTGTTACTGCCCAAAGACCTCTTCGGCGATGCGCGCGCTTTCGGCGGCATCCTTGGCGTAGTAGTCCGCGCCGATCTGCTTGGCGTATTCGGGGGTGAGCACGGCGCCGCCTACGATGATCTTGACGCCCGGCACCTCGGCATGAAGCAGCTTGATGGTCTCCTCCATGGCGACGACCGTGGTGGTCATAAGCGCCGAGAGGCCGACGAGCTTAATGTCGCGCTCCTTGACGGTCTTGAGCACTTCCTGCGGATCGACGTCGCGGCCCAGATCAAAGACGGTATAGCCGTAGTTGTCGAGCAGCATCTTGACGATGTTCTTACCGATATCGTGGATGTCGCCCTTGACGGTGGCCACGCAGATCTTACCCTTGTCGGCAATCTCGCCGGCGGGCATCAGGCGCTTGATGGTGTCGAAGCCCACGCGCGCGGCCTCGGCCGAGGCCATGAGTTGCGGCAAGAAGAACTTGCCCTGGTCAAAGAGGACGCCCACCTCGTCGAGGGCGGGGATAAAGTGGTTGTTGATAAGGTCCATGGCGTCGTGGTCTGCCAGCAGACGCTCGGTCTCGGCAGCGATCTCGCCTTTGCGGCCCGAGACGACCATGCGACGGATCGGGTCGTCGTTGCCGTCGGCGCCGGCGGCAGGCGCGGCATCACTCGATGCGGGCTGAGCCGCTGCCGGGTTTGCGGCGATCTTATACGGATCGGTCCAGCCGGCGTAGCGCTCGATGTATCCGGTCGAGCCCTCGTCCTCAACGCTCAAGACGCGATAGCTGTAGACGGTGTCCATAAAGCGCTTGGAGCCCGGGTTCATGATGGGGGCGTCCAGGCCCGCGCCAAAGGCGGCGGCCAAAAAGACCGAGCCCAGCAGCGGGCGAGCGGGCAGGCCAAAGCTGATATTCGACACGCCAAGCGCGCATTTGACGCCCAGACGCTCCTTGCACAGGGACATGGCGCGCAGAATCTGCTCGGCCTGGCGTTGATTGGTCGAGGCGGTCATGACCAGGCAGTCGATGAGGATGCGGTCCGGGCCAATGCCGTAGCGGGCGGCCTCGGTCACGATGCGCTCGGCGATGGCGAAGCGAGCCTCGGCGGTATCGGGGATGCCACCTTCGTCGAGCGTGAGGCCGACGACGTTGGTGCCGTAGTGGGCGACCAGCGGGAAGATCTCGTCCATGATCTGCTGCTTGCCGTTGACCGAGTTGATGATGGGCTTGCCGGCGTAGCGACGTACGGCGGCCTCGACGGCGGCGGGGTCGGTGGAGTCGATCTGCAACGGCAACAGCGTGGAGCCTTGGAGCTGCTCGGTCGCTTGCTGGATGACCTTGACCTCGTCGATCTCGGGCAGGCCCACGTTGACGTCCAGGATGTCGGCGCCCTGTTCTTGCTGGCTGATGCCCTGGCTCACGACGTAGTCCAGGTCGCCGTCGCGCAGGGCCTGCTGCAGGCGCTTTTTGCCGGTGGGGTTGATGCGCTCGCCGATGACGGCGATCTTGTGGCCGTCGCAGGGGAGGTCCACCACGGTCTGGGCGCTTGTGACCGACATGCTGGGCTTGCGGTGGCGCGGACTGGGCGTGTGGTTATCGATAAGCGTGCGCAGCGCTGCCATGTGCGCCGGCGTGGTGCCGCAGCAGCCGCCCACGACGCTTACGCCGTCCTCAATCATACCGGCGACGGCCACGGCGTACTCGGGCGCCTGGATATCAAAGACGGTGTTGCCGTCGTCGTCCACGTGGGGCAGTCCTGCGTTGGCCTGCACCATAACGGGCTTGTCCGTAACGGTGAGCATGCGAGCGGCGAGTCCTCGGAGCTCGGCCGGTCCCTGGCTGCAGTTGATGCCCAAAACGTCGGCGCCGATGGCATCGAGCGTGATGGCGGCAACCTCGGGACTCGTGCCCAGGAAGGTGCGACCGTCTTCCTCAAAGGTCATGGTGGCAAAGACGGGCAGGTCGGAGTTCTCGCGGCAGGCGAGGACTGCCGCCTTGATCTCGGCCAGGTCGGTCATAGTCTCGATAATAAAGAGGTCCACGCCCGCGGCGACGCCGGCGCGCACCTCCTCGGCAAAGAGGTCGTAGGCCTCGTCAAAGCTCAGGGTGCCCAGGGGGCGAAGCAGCGCGCCGATGGGGCCGATATCGCCGGCGACGTAGTGGGCGCCGGCCGCGCGGGCGCAGGCGACAGCGGCGGCAAAGACATCTGCCACGGTGGCGGTACCGTCGAGCTTGTGGGCGTTGGCACCAAAGGTGTTGGCGGTGATCACGTCGCAGCCGGCCTCGACGTACTGTCGCTGAATGTCGGTAATGACCTGGGGCTCCTCAAAGTTGAGCAGCTCGGGCAGGGCGCCCGCCTTCATGCCAGCGGCCTGCAACATGGTGCCCATGCCGCCGTCAAACAGCAGGTGCCCGGTGCCCTTGATGGCGGCGCGCAGACGATCGTCCTTAATGCGAAGGTCGTCGATCGTGCGCGTCTTGTATGCAGCGCCATTACGGCGTGCGGCATCAACGGGTGCCGCCAGCGCGGCACCGTCCAGATCATGAGTGATAAGCGGAGTAAACATCGATGGCTCCTAATGGCTGGAATAGCAGGTGGTGTGGGCGGCGCGGAAGCGGCAGTGCTCACGCATGCGGCAGATATTGCAGGTGGGGCGGCTCTGGGCGTCGTGGACTTCGCCGTCAAACAGACCAATCACCGCGGTCACGCTCTTGGTGGGCATGAGCAGGCTGGTCGGCGTGACGGTAAGCCCGATGAGCCGCGTGGCGTTGAGCGCATTCACGATTGAGCGCTGGGCCGTAAGCGGGCAGTCGCCATAGCCGGGACTGAAGCGCCAGTTACCGGCGAGTCCGTGTGCGGCGGCCGCAGCCTTGACCTGCTGGTCCATCTGCTCGACGGCGGCTTCTACATAGGCAGAGCATGCGGCGTCGAGCACGGCTCCCTCCAGGGGCTGCTGGGCTCCCGTGGTGCGCAGACGACGCTCGGCGTCCATGCCGAGTGTGCATGCCATGAGCGCGGCAAAGCGGGCGTCTTTGAGGTGGCGATAGATGTCGCGACCGCGCAGCTCAACGTTGGTGCCGACCAGACGGATGCAAGGCTTGCCCTGCTCGTCCACGCCCGTGGCATCGACGGCAAACACGCGTCGCACGCCACGGGGCTCAATGTCCAGCTCCAGACGCTCAACGACAAGCTCAATTCGTCGTGACAGCTCGGGCTCAATCTGCTGGCCGCCGTAACCCAGATACCGCAGCATCTCGGCACGGTCGACACGAGGGTGGTGGGCAGCGTCGATACGGTAAAGCGCCGGCGACGCAAGGTCGGCCGGCACTTCTACAACGGTTGTATCGACGTGCGGTTTTTCCATTACCCCAGGCGCTCCATAATGGTCGCGGCGATTGCAGGACGGTTCATAGTGTACAGGTGCAGACCGTCGGCACCGTGCTCCTTAAGGTCGCAAAGCTGACGAGCAGCATAATCTACACCGGCCGCCTGCAGGCTCTCGGGGTCGTTCTCGTACTTGGCGAGGATCTTGATGACGGGGGAGGGCAGCGACGCGCCGCACATAAAGACCATGCGGCTGATCTGCGACTTGCCCATAAACGGCATGATGCCCGCGGTGATGGGCACGGTGATGCCGGCCTTGTCGGCGAGCTCGCGGAAGCGATAGAAGCACTCGTTATCAAAGAAGAGCTGTGTCACAAAGAAGCTTGCGCCGGCATCTTGCTTTTGCTTGAGGTGCTCGACCGAGAGGTTGAGATCCTCGCAGGCAATGTGACCCTCGGGGTAGGCTGCGGCGCCCACGCAAAAGCCGGCGTCGACGAGCTCGGGGATGAGGTCACGGGCGTAGGCGTAGTCGGAGGCGGGCTTGTCGTCCCCAGTCGCGCCAGCGGGCAGGTCGCCGCGCAGGGCCAGCACGTTTTCCACGCCGGCCGAGCGATACTCGTCGATCTTGGCGGCGATATCGGCATGCGTGCGGCCAACGCAGGTGAGGTGCGCCACCGAGGGCGTATCGAATTCGCTCGAAATCATATGCGCGATGGGGGCGGTGGTGGCGCCGTTGCCCGAGCCGCCGGCCGAGCAGGTGACCGAGACAAAGCTCGGCGAAAGCTTGCACAGATTGCCCGCCACTTCGCGAGCCGTGTCGAGGGTCAGCTCGCCCTTGGGCGGGAACATCTCAAACGAAATAGGCGTGGTGCCCAGGGATGCTGCCTGCTCAAAAACCTCGTCGACGCGCATATCGTGCTCCTTTAGATACTTTAGTGCGATGTGTTGTAAGGATTCTACAGCACCACTGCGCCACGGTGGAGTTTTACTCGCTATTTGGGAATACCAATCGAAGATGTTTCGCTATCGGCATTTTCTATAACAGGGCGGTCAATGTAGGATGGGCTATATTGAATGGTATCTGATGCGAAATACCAGTTAAGAAAGCCCCGTCCCAAATTGACTACCCTTAAACCATGCGGAGAGGTCTGCAATTTATGCAGTTCGTTGGCTGTTAAGGGTGGCAATGCTGTCGCGATGCGGTAACCTCATTGATTGGTTTCGCGACAGCAACATAACGGTAATGTCGCGGAAACACGGCGAGTCTAAGCTAGGACTCGTTCGTTAGTAATCAACACCGCTTCTCACGCGGTGCCGATACGAAGGGAGTTCCGTATGGCCGAACTTACTGACCGCTTCGGGACCATGGTGTTCTCTGAGGAAGTCATGAAGGACTGCCTCCCCAAGGACATTTGGAAGCGCCTTGCTGCAACCCTCGAGGGCGGTGAGCCGCTCGACCTGGATGTGGCCAACGCTGTTGCTCACGCCATGAAGGTCTGGGCTATCTCCAAGGGCGCTACGCACTACGCGCACTGGTTCCAGCCGCTTTCGGGCATCACTTCCGAGAAGCACGACAGCTTCCTCGAGCCCAACCACGACGGCACCGCCATTACCAAGTTTACGGGCAAGAACCTCATCCAGGGCGAGCCGGACGCCTCCAGCTTCCCCAACGGCGGCCTGCGCGCCACCTTCGAGGCCCGTGGCTACACCGCCTGGGATCCCACCAGCCCCGCTTTTATCAAGGACGACGTCCTGTGCATCCCCACGGCTTTCTGCTCCTACACGGGCGAGGCCCTGGACAAGAAGACCCCGCTGCTGCGCTCCATGACCGCACTCTCGCGTGAGTCCAAGCGTGTTTTGGCACTGTTTGGCAAGACCCCCAAGAAGGTTGTTCCTTCCGTTGGCGACGAGCAGGAGTACTTCCTGATCAAGAAGGACGCCTACCGCAAGCGCAAGGACCTGGTCATCACCGGCCGCACGCTCTTTGGCGCCGCTCCCTGCAAGGGCCAGGAGCTCGAGGAGCACTACTTTGGCGCGATCCGCCCCACCGTCTCGTCCTATATGAAGGATCTGGACGACGAGCTGTGGGCGCTCGGCATTCCCGCCAAGACCAAGCACAACGAGGTCGCTCCCTGCCAGCATGAGCTCGCCCCCGTCTACGGCGAGGTCAACGAGGCCATTGACCAGAACCTTGTCATGATGGAGAAGATGAAGCTCATCGCCTCCCGCCACGACTTGGTCTGCCTGCTGCACGAGAAGCCGTTCGAGGGCATCAACGGTTCGGGCAAGCACAACAACTGGTCGCTTGGCACCGAGTCCGAGAATCTGCTCGATCCGGGTGACACCCCGCTCGACAATCTGCAGTTCATCGTCTTCCTCACCGCGGTGATTGAGGCCGTCGATAACTACCAGGAGCTCCTGCGCGCTTCTGTCGCCTCGGCCGGCAACGACCATCGTCTGGGCGCCAACGAGGCTCCTCCGGCGATTATGTCCATCTTCCTGGGCGACCAGCTTACCGAGGTCGTCGAGAAGATCATCGATGGCAAGGCTTCCGTCCATGCCACCCACGGCGTGCTCGACCTGGGCGCCGACACCCTGCCCAAGCTGATGCAGGACAACACCGACCGTAACCGTACCTCCCCGTTCGCCTTCACCGGCAACAAGTTTGAGTTCCGTGCCTGCGGCTCCGAGCAGAACGTCTCCGACTCCAACCTGGTGCTCGATGCCGCCGTTGCCAAGTCGCTCAAGTCCTTCGCCGACGCGCTCGAGGGTCTGCCCGAGGACAAGTTCCAGGACGCCGCGCTCGAGTACTGCAAGAAGGTCCTGACCGATCACCAGCGTATCCTGTTCTCCGGCGACGGTTACTCCGAGGAGTGGCCCGTCGAGGCCGAGAAGCGAGGCCTCGCCAACAACAAGACCACGGCCGATGCTCTGCCCGCCTTTGTTTCCGATAAGGCCATCGCGCTCTTTGAGGAGACGGGCGTTCTGACCCGCGCCGAGGCCCAGTGCCGCTACGACTGCAAGCTCGAGAAGTACAACAAGCTCATGAACATCGAGGCCACCACGATGATTCGCGAGGCACGTCGTACCTATCGTCCGGTCATCACCGCCTATGCCACCAAGGTCGCTAAGGGCCTGGAGACAATCCGCGCCGCCGGTGCCGACGCTGCCATGCAGTGCGAGCAGAACACGCTCAACAAGCTCTGCAACGGCATCACCGCCATCAACGATTCCATCAAGGCTCTCGATGCCGTGCACCAGAAGGCCGAGACCCTCGATGGCCAGGAGCAGGCCAACGTGTACGCGCACGAGGTTGTTCCCGCTATGGATACGCTGCGCGCTGCCGTGGACGCCATGGAGGAGATCGTGGCCGCCGACTACTGGCCGGTCCCGACCTACGATGACATTCTGTTCTACGTGTAGGACTGGGACAGCATACCGTCACGGTTGAAAGCCGGGGTCCGCATTACGCGGGCCCCGGCTTTTTTGTTGAACAAATTCACTAGGGCGGCGTCCGTTCGTGTCGTTTATTAGGGTAGGGGTGTGCGCGTTGCCGTGTCGTGAAAATGGAAGATGCTCGGAATATAACGCGCCTCGATGTACTCAAATTGAGTTCCGGTTGAGTCGAATGTCTGGCTGGTTATGGCTGCCAGATACGAAGAAGAATCGACGCCAAGCAACCGGCAGTCCTCAGCGTCGGGCTGGACGAGTGTTATCGTTCGTTTGCTCACGGCAATGGTGAGCCCTAGCTCATCCTCGATGTAATGGAAGAGCGACAGGGTGGCATTCTGCTCGTTTAAGCCGGGGACGGAGGAAGTTAGGAAGTAGTGGCGGTCGACAACGACCGGTTTATCGTCGAGCATGCGGACGAGCTTCAAATGCGTAAGGTCTTCTCCTTCGGGAAATCCCGTCAATTGAGCTAGACACTTATCGGTGCTTACGTGCTCGAAATAGACGATTTTTGACGTTGGAATTGCTCCGATCGCGTGTGCCGATTCGCTGAACGAAGAAAGGCCACTTACGGTGAATGCGCCCTCTTTGCTGGTGCCTGCAAGTGACGTTTCGATTACGAGGACTCCCTTGCCTTTAATGGACTGAACTAGACCTTCATTTGCGAGAAGTGAGATGGCCTTGCGCACCGTCATTCGAGAGCAGGAGAACTCTTTGGAAAGATTTTGTTCGGAAGGAAGGAGCGATCCTACGGGATGTTTGCCTTCGACAATCCGCTCTCGTAGGCTTCGGTAAATTTCACTGTACAGGATTCTTGCCAAAATGTTCTCCTTATTGAGGTTGTACAGAATGCGTCGAATCGGCGCGATTATCCGCTTCTACCAATTATAGGAAGTGGAGACACTTAAAGTTGCCGCTTACCGCCATAAATCAACCGTTCGCCCGTGTGCTTAACATGTCTAGACATATAGCAAATCACTGAGGATATAATTCAAGTCGTCAAGTACATGTCTAGACAGGAGGATTGCAATGGCAAAACAGAGCTATGCGGTTACTATCGCGGGAGGCGGAAGCACTTATACGCCGGGCGTTGTTCTGACACTTCTCGCGAAGCGCGATGTGTTCCCCATCAATAGGATTACGCTCTATGACAACGATGCCGAGCGTCAGGGGACAATTGCCAAGGCATGTGCCATCTACATCAAGGAGAATGCTCCAGAGGTAACCTTCAGCTATACGACCGACCCTGTGGAGGCCTTCACAGGCATCGACTTTGTACTTGCCCAGATTCGCGTTGGCAAGTACGCTATGCGCGATAAGGACGAGAAGATCCCCCTGCGCTATGGCGTTCTTGGCCAAGAGACCTGCGGTCCTGGTGGCATTGCTTACGGGCTGCGCTCCATCGGCGGCGTACTCGAGATCCTTGACTACATGGAGAAATACAGTCCTGACGCATGGATGCTCAACTACTCCAACCCCGCGGCGATCGTTGCCGAGGCGACACGCCGTCTTCGCCCGGATTCAAAGATCATCAACATCTGCGACATGCCAATAGCACTGATGGATATCATGGCTCAGATGTGTGGTCTCAAGGACCACAACGACCTCGTCGTCGGCTACTACGGCCTCAACCACTTTGGCTGGTGGACAAAGATTCACGACCGTGCTGGCAATGACCTTATGCCCACTATCAAGGCCCAAATGGCTAAAAACGGTTATGCCGGCGAGGATTCCGGCCTTGAATTCGTCGATGCATCTTGGGACCAGACGTTCCGTAAGGCTAAGGATGTTTACGCGCTCGATCCGAATACCATCCCGAACACCTACCTCAAGTACTATCTCTTCCCGGACTATGTGGTTGAGCACACCGACCCCAACCACACCCGCACCGACGAGGTCCGTGAGGGTCGCGAGAAACGCGTCTTCGGCACCGCCCGCCAGATTATCGAAAAGGGCACGTCTGAGGGTTTCGGCCTTAAGCCGGATACCCACGCTGAGTACATTGTCGATCTCGCTCGCGCTTTGGCAGAGAACACCCGTGAACGTTTCTCGCTGATTGTTCCCAACGACGGGGCTGTGTCCAATTTTGACCCAACGGCTATGGTCGAGATCCCCTGCATCGTTGGCAGCGACGGCTACGAGAAAATTTGCCAAGGTGAGATTCCGCAATTCCAGAAAGGACTTATGGAGGAACAGGTCTCGGTCGAAAAGCTTGCAGTGTCTGCTTGGGTCGACCATTCCTATCAGGAGCTTTGGCAGGCGCTGACGCTTTCGAAGACGGTCCCCTCTGCCTCCGTTGCAAAGAAGATCCTTGACGATCTCATTGAGGCGAATAAGGAATTCTGGCCAGAACTCCACTAGTACCGGAAATCAATTTTGTGAATGATGGCGGGCGGCCGACCTTGGACAGGTCGCATGGGAGGAAAACCATGAGCGAAAGCAAAGAGCTTGCAAATCGCAAGCTCGGCGAGGACGTAGTTGGCCTCGTCGGCGGTAAGGAAAACATCCTGAGCATCTCGCACTGCATGACGCGTCTGCGTTTCAAGCTGCGAGACGATGCGAAGGCCGATACTAAGGCAATTGAGTCTCATAAAGGCGTCATTCAAGTAATCAACGCGAATGGCCAGTATCAGGTTGTTGTCGGCATCAATGTGATTGAGGATGTTTACGATGCCGCGGTTGCCGCTTCTGGTGCCGAGGGGCTGGGCGAGGTTAATCTTGATGGTGAGCCCGTCAAGAAAGGAAACCTTGTTAGTGCCCTTATCGATACTATTTCAGGCGTAATCCAGCCGATTCTTGCGGTGCTGTGTGCCGCGGGTATGATCAAGGGTGTTTTGAGTATTCTCGTCGCCCTCGGATGGATTACGGCGACAGACGGCTTGTACCAGATTCTATATGCGGCTGGTGACGGCTTCTTCTACTTCCTGCCGATTATCCTTGGCTATACCGCGGCAAAGAAGTTTGGCTGTAGTGAGTTCGTTGGCATGACGCTCGGTATCGCACTTACGTATCCGGCGATGGTCAACATCACATCTGGCGATGTTTTGGGAACGGTACTTGCCGGCACTCCCTTTGCCATGAACTACTACACGACTTTCCTCGGCATACCCGTCATCATGCCGTCTTCGGGTTATACGAGCTCTGTCATTCCGATTATCATTTCTGTTTGGTTCGCGGCAAAGCTGGAGAAGTGGTGCCGCAAGCATTTCTCTGAGTATGTAAAGTTCTTCTTTGTGCCTACATGCGTGCTCGTTGTGATGGTCCCCGCTACCTATTTGATTATTGGCCCGATTGCCACCCTGATCACGAACCTCATGAGCCTGCTGTTTAACTCCCTCTACAGCTTGCCTGTCATCGGCGGCGCGCTCGGCGGCATCGTGCTTACTGCCATTTGGCAGCCTATGGTCATCTTCGGCTTCCACTGGAGTGTCATTGCTCTCATGCTGGTGAACATTGCCTCCCAGGGCTGGGATATTGTCATGGCGCCGTACATGGTTTGCTCGTACGCTCAGTCCCTTGCCGTCCTCGCTATCCTTCTGAAGACTAAGGACGTAAAGCTCAAGCAGCTTGCATGGCCGGCGTTCATCTCGGGCTTCTTCTTCGGCATCACTGAGCCCTGCATCTACGGCGTGACCCTTCCGCGCAAGAAGCCTTTTATCATGAGCTGCATCGCCTCTGTGCCCGGCGGCCTAATCATCGGCGCTCTTGGCACCAAGATGTTCGCCTTCACCGGCGGCGGCTTCTGCGCCTTCCCGGGCTTCATTGACCCGTCCGGTGCAATGGGCGCGAACTACCTGATTTACGTAATCATAGCCATCGTGGTTTCCAGCGTGATTTCGTTCCTGCTTACATATGCGACGTACAAGGAGGACGTGCCGGCGGTAGAGGCTGCAAAGTAGCCAAAGAAGTGGAGCCGCGGAACAAGTATTTCCCCGCGCGCCAGCAATCTAACAGGGTCGTCCTTGGATAAGCGCCGAGGGCGACCTTGTCTTGTGCTGGTTTCGTTTGAGAGGCAGTGGTTGAGAGTGTCTAATATTATCTTTGGCAATAGGATGGGTGAGGCGTGCCTTGCGGCGTGGAGGTCCGCGGGCGTGGAAGTCCGCTCGGTCGTGGTCCGACAGGATGGTGAAGTCGTCTTTGAGCATGCGGCTGCGCCGTTCGCCCTCGAACACGTTCATCCGCTCTATTCTGTGACTAAGTCCTTTACCTCGGTCGCTGTCGGGATGTTGGTGAATGAAGGACGGCTATCGCTGACCGATCGCTGGATTTCATACTTCCCGGAATATGAAGGAGAGATCGCGGATGAGCGCTTTCGCAATGTGACGGTTCGCAATTTGCTGACTATGACGATGGGGCAGGAGAGTGACCTGTCGTATATTGGCGCGGGAGACGACTGGGCACATGAGGTTCTTCATCGTGAGTTTGACTGGAAGCCGGGCGAGGTCTTTCACTACGATTCGCTGTGTTCACATTTATTGAGCATGCTCGTGCAACGCGTAAGTGGAACGAAAGAATCCGATTATCTCGCCGAACGTTTGTTTACGCCGTTAGGCATTAGAAATTGGTGGTGGGAAGAGGATCAAGCTGGTCATACGACCGGAGGTTTTGGTCTTCACCTTTCGACACCGGATTTGGCTAAGTTTGGTCAATGTTTGCTGGATGGTGGCAAGTGGCGTGGGGAACAGATCATTCCTGCGGAATGGGTTGCCGAGGCGACGAAGATTCAGATGGAAACGAGCTCCTTTTATCCGTCTGAGGCAACTGAAGACAGCAATGGCTATGGATACCAGTTCTGGATGTGCCGGCGTGACGGGTTCAGATGTTCTGGCCTTTTTGGGCAGCTGTGCTACATGCGGCCCACAGATGGCCTTGTCATCGCCTGCTCGAGTTCTACGACAGGAAGTAAGGCGCTGCTTGATCCGCTGTATGAGGTATTGTTCAAAGAGTCTAGTGTTCGGGAAACGCTGGCTTCCGAACGTGACTTCGATAGCATTCCCGTGCCAGTTGGGTTGGCTTCTGGCGGACGTTTGAGTTCATTACGCCTCGAGGGCATTCATCGTTGCATTTTCGGGGATTTTGAAGAGATCGATATTCGATTCCATGAGAATGAGCTGGATTTGTCTCTGTTGCGCGATGGTCGTGAGTACGGCGTGAGGGCCGGCTACGAGTCTTGGGTTTGCAAATCGGGCGATGGGGCCGGAGTCGGAGACCTCTTTCCCTTCGTGACTCATGAAGCTGAGAGGGACGATGCCCCCGCATGGGATGTTCGCAAGTTGTTTGCAGCGTATGCCTGGACTTCGCCAACAAATTTACAAATCGAGACCAGGGAACTGGACTACACGCGGCGCTGTTTTATCGATGTGCGGATCGGAGGTAATTATGCTGTGTGCAGGGTGCGAGTTGAGGGAATGTACTGTTTCCCGGCACCCTCGGAACTCACAGCGATTTTGAAGTTGGGATAATTTTCAAGACGTGCGATTGATAAGAAAGATTGCCAACATCACGGCTAATGGAGACGGAGCTGTCTCCGGGCAATGCTTTTCGATACGGACGTTTCAGTTATCGTATTGCTAGGGACTAAGTTAATCACTTGTTAGGGCCGAAGCGTAGGTGCGTTTTCTCGGCTCTGTACCCTGTTGGGCTCGAATCCCGGCGCATGGCAGCAAAAAGCCCGCTACCGAATCGGTAACGGGCTTCTCAATGCAAATGGTGCCCCCAGCGGGATTCGAACCCGCGATATCCACCTTGAAAGGGTGGCGTCCTTGGCCGCTAGACGATGGGGACAGCGGGAAAGAGTATAGCAGACTTTTTTGCCAGCGCGTATATCGTTGGCAAACTGGAAAACCACCACACAGGAGCAGGCTTCTATTCCGATTTTCAAATATCTCAATCTGTAACATCTGGGCGGGCAAATCGGCTCTACCTGTTACAGATCGAGACAGACGGCGGGCGTCGGTCCGAACATCTCAATCTGTAACAGTACGACGACTTTTAACGGTCTAAATGTTACAGATCGAGACAAACTACCGTGGCTGGTTAAAACCACCACAAAGGTGCTGTCCCCTTTGTGGTGGTTGGGGCGTTAGGGGAGGAGCTTCATCGCGGCGTCGTGGGCGGCGTGCTCGTAGTTGTCGTCGAGGGACTTAAGCGGTAACAACGACATGGCTTGTGCGTCGCCGCGGCGCTCGAGGGCGTGCGCGATCAGCCAGTCGGCGAGTTCGGGATTCTTGGGTAGCGCTGGTCCGTGCAGGTACGTGCCGATGACGCCCTTGTAGATCAGACCCTCAAAGCCATCGTCGCCGTTGTTGCCGGTGCCTGTGACGACGGACGTTCCGAGCGGCGTGGCATCGGCGTCCAAAAGCGTGCGGCCGCCGTGGTTCTCGAATCCCACAAAGGGCTCGGGTGCCAGGTCGGTCTTGACGGCGACGTTGCCGATCAGGCGGTCGGAGCCGCGCACGGTCTCGGCGGCAATGACGCCTAGGCCATCGATGCGATTCTCGCCCATATAGTACGAACGGCCGAGCAGCTGATAGCTGCCGCAGATAGCGAGCAGTGAGCCGCCGTCCTCAACATAGGCCGCGACCTTGTCTTTTTGAGCGAGCAGCTCGTGTGCCACGGCCAACTGGTCGCGGTCGGAGCCACCGCCCATCATGACGATATCGGCGTCGGTGAGATCGAGCGTCTCGCCCATGCGGACCTCGTCCACGCGCACGGGAATGCCACGCCAGGTGCAGCGGCGCTCGAGGGCGATGACGTTGCCGCCGTCGCCATAGAGGTTGAGGGCATCGGGATACAGGTAGACGATGCGCAGCGGGCGCGAGAGCTCGACCGGCACAATATCGGTGGGGACAGCGCTACCATCGGCGCGCGTTACGGCGTGGGAGGCAACCGAGCTCGCATCGGTGCCCTTAAGCCCGTCGAGCTCCTTGACCAGCGGCGGGAAGGCCGTGTAGTTGGCGACGGCATAGAAAGTGTCGCCAGCCTCCTCGTCTGCCACGGCGCCGATCGCCTGCTCGATATTCGAGATGATGGCGGCGTCGATGCCGGCGTACTTGAGGCGCACCTGCATATCGTGTGCACGCGTGCCGCCGGCAAAGGCGACAAGCCCCGGGGTATCGGCGATGCGCTCGAAGTCGACGTCGTAGATCCACGAGACATCGTGGCCGTCGGCGTCGTTGTCATTGAGGAAGAAAGCGCAGAGTCTGCCGCCTGCCGTCTTGATGGACTGGATTTGTCGATCGAAGCCTACGGGATTCTTGGCCAGGTTGGCCTCGACGGTGCGGCCGGCGATATCCCAGCGCCCCATACGACCGCCGGCAGGCACATAGGCATCGAGCGTAGGCTGTAGAAGCGCCGTGTTCACGCCCAACTCGTGTGTGGCAAAGAAGGCGGCGGCAACGTTATAGACCATGTACAGACCGTTGTAGCGCGTGGCGATGTGCGTTGCGGGTGCGTCGGTATCGGGTCCAAAGACAAGGTCAAAGCCGTAGCCGTCGCAGCCGAGTTCCACGCCCGTCACGCGACGGACAAGCGCAGGGCGGGCCCAGCCGCACGAGGGGCAATGGTAGGCGCCGAGTTGACCATACTGTACGTAGTCGTACTCCAACGGGGCGTTGCACTGCGAGCAAAAGCGCGAGTCGCTAATGCGGTCGGACTCGGTGCCCGTGGCGCCATCGATGCCAAAGGCAATACTCGCGTTGGGAACGCGCGCGGCAATCGAGGCGCACAGCGGGTCGTCGGCGTTGTAGATGAGCGTCGTTGCCGGCGAAAGCTCCAACGCGTGGGCGATGACCTCCTGGGTGTGATCGATCTCGCCATAGCGATCTAGCTGGTCACGGAACAGGTTGAGCAGCACGAAGTACGTCGGCTTGAGCTTGGGCAGGACGCGCACAGTGTAGAGCTCATCGCATTCAAAAACGCCTACGCGCTTGCTGCTGGCGGTTCGCTTAAGGTTGCCGCGGGCCTCGAGCAGAGCGCCCACCACACCAGGCTCCATATTGTTGCCGGCACGGTTGCACACCACGGTAGCACCGCTGGCAGCAACGGCGTCGGCGATGAGGTTGGAGGTGGTGGTCTTGCCGTTGGTGCCGGTGATCACCACGCTGCGGTCGACCAGGCTCGCGAGGTCGCTTAGCAGCTCGGGGTCGATCTTCATGGCGATGCGGCCGGGGAGTACGCCGCCCTGGCGCTTAAGGACGGAGCGCAGCCCCCAGCGGGCGATATCGCTCGAGGCACAGGCGAGAGATGAGCGGAAGTTCATGAAGCCGTTCCTAACGTGAATGACATGGTCGTGGCGTTTGCGCCGTTAAAAGCCGTAACGGCGCGCAAATTCCTGGGCAAGCTGCGATACATCTTCGCAGGCGTTGGCCCAGGGGGCAAAGTCGGGGGTGTCCGAGATGATGCCGTCGGCTTCCCAAACTGCCTGATGCGAAAGGTCCCAGGGGTCGTGCGGTTCGGGCCGGCAGGGAAGGTACGGTGTCTGATACATGGGGTTCAGCAAAAAGAACGCGCCGCCCTCGCAACGGTTAGCGAACTCACGCAGCGCGCGCGTCGCCGGGCGCATCTTGTTTGTTTTGAACAGCAAGATCGTGCGGGCGAGCAGGTACCAAGGAGAGTTTTCGAGTGCGTCTGCCCCCATCTGTTCCTCGAGCTGGTGGGCTAGGGCAAAAAAGCCGTCCTGGTCTTCCAGGCGAGCGAGAGCGAGCAACACGGTGCCGGCAGCTCGGGTGGGATAGCCTTCTGCCTTAAGGACGCGGCGGGCGTAGTTGGCAGCAGCGCGGTAGCGGGCGCTTGCCATGCACAGCTGCGAGATGGCCTCGAGTGTGTGGAGCCACCCGATAAGGGCCGGCTCGCTCACGGTAAGGTCCGCTGCGGTGACACCGTCGGCCAAAACATTATTGGCCCAGTAGTGTGGGGCCTCCATGTCGAACCCGGGCACGCTTTGCCGCAGGTAATCGGTCGTGGTCGCTTCGAGCTTCATCAGGTCGCCCAGGCAGGCGTCGACGGGTGTGTCCGCCAAAATGATGGCGAGCAGCTGGGCATCGACCGCCAGCGCATCGACGCGAACGATCTTGAGCAGCTCATCGCGCATATCGTCGAACAGGCGGTTGCGCGTCTGCTCAAACTCCTCGTCGCTGCCCATGTCCTCGATGCGATGGAGCTCGTCGAGCAAATGACGATGCACACCGGCATAGGACAGCAGCGCCTGAGCATGCTCGGACTGCGCATACTTTTGGGGATTCGCACTAATGTCGTTATGGACAAGCTCGCGTGCTGCATCGGTGAGCTCGGGGTGCGACGCCAGATAGGTGCGCTCTAGGTAGGCGGGGATGTAGACGCTCGGATCCATTAGAGGTCTCCTCCCTTAAACGGCAAGCCCTGCTCGGCCGCCCGCAGTATGCGCTCGTCGATCTGGGAGCGCACGATGTCGTTGGTGGCGACCCAGGCGGCAAAGCTGGCGTTGTCGGGCGCGCCCAGGCCCTCCTGCAGTACCGGCGTCGCCTCGGAGAGTGCAAGGACGAGCTCGTCGGTGGAGCCTGCACCCACGTTGACGCGGGCATAGACGCCATCGGGAAACTCGGTTTGGAAGTAGAGCGCCTCGGCTGCGTGCGGGCACGAGCGCGCAAGGATACGCAGGTAGTGCTCGGCACCCTCGTAGTCCAGCTCGCGCCAGGCTGCGCTCATCAGCGCGATGAGCGTCCACGGGTCCAAGTCACGCTCCGCGTCCTTGGGACGACGGCGCAGCGGCGTGTTAGCGAGATAGGGGACGGAGTGGGCAGAGCGAAAGCGCTTGAGCTCCTCGGCGGGGTATTCGAGCTTTGCCATGGCAAGCATCGCAGTATGGCGGACGCCGGCGGGGTCGTTGGGCGCAAAGTCGAGGCTGCGGTTTGCGGCTTCGAGCGACATGCGGTAGCGGCCGCTAATGAGCGCGCGCGATGCCAAGGCGGCAAGCCAGCGCAGGTAGGGGCGGCGCATAAGGTCGCCTGCGGCCTCGCGCTCGTAGGGGTCCTGCGCCGAGACGATCTTGAGCGCCAGGTCGTGTTCGACTTCATCGCGCTTGGATACCAGGTACTGTACGTATTCCTCGTTGGAGTCGGCGGTGAGGGCCGTCAGCATGCGCTGGGCATCCCAGTTGCTCGGATCGAGCGCGGCTGCCTCGCGGAGCATGTTCTCGGCTGCGGCCTCTTCTTGCTCTGCCTGGGTATCGTCAGGGATAAAGGGAATGCGGTAGTCGACAGCCTCGACCACCTTGGCAATGAGGTGCCCGGCGCGGTCGCGGTCGTGCACGATGAGCGGCGCGGGGTTGCGAGTGAATTGTTCCATCAGACGCTCTACGGCGGCACCGTCGGTGAGCGGGATATTGTCGCGGCGCAAGGCCTCAAGAACGAGGCGATGGCAATCCTCTTGAATGGGATCGAATGCCATGGGGCCTCCTTTGCTGCGGTTAGGGTTCAAATGTCTCTATATAAGGTTCTAGTTTACCCGCATGTGGCACACCGGGGGTGCCGCACTTGGACATGCACCTTTGCACCACGAAGACGGATGCCGCACAAATGTCGGCACCTGGGACGACTGAGTGGTATCACGGTGCCGCAAACGGTCGATTTTTGGCGGCGAACGGGGTGCATTTTGGAGGGGCACAGTCCTGCCCGGGATATGTGGTCAACCTTGATAAAACGTTTGCCCAGCTTGGGAGTATGAATGCCCCACAAGGGTCTTCAGGGATAGAAAAAACGTTTCATCATTGTCGGCTTTAGGTGAATAACTGACCAACCAGAACGGTAGAATAGTGTTTGTCTGAGCGTTGAGACGTTTAGACATCGCGCATTGTCATCGCCGGCAACGCGCAAAACGGTCCTAACGGAGCCAATCGGGTGCTCCGTTATATACGCAAGTCTAAGAGGGGCTTGTTTAGGAGGCACAGTATGGGACGTTTTACCAATCCTCGCGATCTGTACTTTGGTGAGGGCGCTCGCCACGAGGTGAAGAACCTCAAGGGCAAGAAGGCCATCATCGTTTCTGGCGGCAGCTCTATGCGCCGCGGCGGGTTCCTGCAGGACGTTGAGGCCGACCTCAAAGAGGGCGGCTTCGAGGTCAAGCTGTTCGAGGGCGTCGAGTCCGATCCGTCCATCGAGACGGTCATGAAGGGCGCCGAGGCCATGCGCGAGTTCGAGCCCGACTGGATTATCGCCATCGGCGGCGGCTCGCCCATCGATGCCGCTAAGGCCATGTGGGTCTTCTACGAGTATCCCGAGGAGTCCTTCGATAACATCATCCAGCCGTTCAGCTTCCCCGAGCTGCGTCAGAAGGCTCATTTCTGCGCCATCTCCTCTACCTCCGGCACCGCTACCGAGGTCACCGCGTTCTCCGTCATCACCGACTACGCCAAGGGCATCAAGTACCCGCTGGCCGACTTCAACATCACCCCTGATGTCGCCATCGTCGACCCCGAGCTCACCTACACCATGCCCGCCAAGCTGTGCGCTCACACCGGCATGGATGCTCTGACCCACTGCATGGAGGCCTACGTTTCCACCTGCGCCTCTATGTTCACCGACGCCAACGCCCTGCACGGCATCCGCGAGATCGTCGAGTGGCTGCCCAAGTCCTATGCTGGCGACCATGAGGCCCGTCAGCACATGCACGAGGCTCAGTGCATCGCCGGTATCGCCTTCTCCTCGGGCCTGCTCGGCATCGTTCACTCCATGGCTCACAAGACCGGTGCTGCCTTCGAGAACGGCCACATCATCCACGGTGCTGCTAACGCCATGTACCTGGGCAAGGTCATCCAGTGGAACTCCAAGGACCCGCGTGCTGCCGAGCGTTACGCTTACGTGGCCAAGGAGATCCTGCACCTTCCCGGCGAGACCAACGAGGAGCTCATCGCTGCGCTCGTCCAGAAGATCCGCGACCTCAACGACCAGCTCAACATTCCGCAGTCCATCAAGGATTACGCGAATGGTGGCGTGAAGGTCGACGCCGAGAACCCGCAGATGGTTTCCGAGGATGAGTTCCTCGCCAAGCTGCCCGAGATCGCTGCGAACGCCGAGACCGACGCCTGCACGCCCGAGAACCCGCGTGAGACCAAGGCTGCCGACTTCGAGAAGATCCTCAAGGCCTGCTACTACGACACCGACATCGATTTCTAATCGACTCTTGTTATCGTAACGAGGGGCTCCGCACGTATCCGTACGGAGCCCCTTTCTTTTTTCTTTTAGAGAATGGGATGGTTATGGCTGCAATTTTCAATAGCCCCAGCAAGTACATCCAGGGTCCGGACGAGCTCGCCAAGCTCGGCTCCTATGTCGAGCCGCTCGGCGCTAAGGCCCTCGTCATCGTGACGCCTTCGGGCAAGAAGCGCGTCGGTGCCAAGATCGAGGGTGGTTTTGCCGAGGCTAAGGCCGAGCTGCTGTTTGAGGACTTTAACGGCGAGTGCTCCAAGAGCGAGGTCGATCGCCTGGTTGCGCTCGCGCGCGACAACGGCTGCGACATCATCGTCGGCGTCGGTGGCGGCAAGATCCTCGACACCGCCAAGGCCGTCGCCTACTACCTGGAGTCCCCGGTCATCATTTGCCCCACCATCGCTTCGACCGATGCCCCGTGCTCGGCGCTCTCCGTGCTCTATACCGATGACGGCCAGTTCGATAAGTACCTGTTCCTTAAGGCGAACCCCAATATCGTTCTTATGGATACGACGGTTATCGCGGCGAGCCCGGTACGCCTGACGGTGGCAGGTATGGGCGATGCGCTCGCAACCTACTTTGAGGCCCAGGCGACGCACGATGCCGACGGTGGCACCTGCGCTGGTGGCAAAGGCGGCATGGCCGGTCTGGCGCTTGCCAAGCTCTGCTACGAGACGCTTATGGCCGATGGCGTCAAGGCCAAGGTCGCGCTGGAGAAGGGTGCGCTCACGCCTGCCGTCGAGCATATCATCGAGGCCAATACGCTGCTTTCGGGCATTGGCTTTGAGAGCTCGGGCCTTGCTGCTGCTCATGCCATCCACAATGGCCTGACGATGCTGCCCGAGTGCCACGGCATGTATCACGGCGAGAAGGTCGCCTTTGGCACCATCGTTCAGCTGGTACTCGAGGATGCTCCGACTGAGAAACTCGAGGAAGTCTTGGGCTTCTGCATTGAGCTGGGCCTGCCGGTCACGATGAAGGAACTTGGCGTTGCCGAGCTTACGCGCGAGCAGGCCATGATTGTTGCCGAGGCCGCCTGCGCGCCCGATGACACCATGTGCAACATGCCGTTTGAGGTGACGCCCGAGATGGTCGCAAACGCCATCCTGGGTGCCGACGCGCTGGGTCACTACTACCTTATGGATGAGTAAATCAAGCTAAGGAAGGGGCAAAGCCAGCAGACGGCTTTGCCCCTTTTTGCTATGGTGCAAACCAACCTGACCCCATCGCACCAAGTTGGTGCAAAGGGGTCAGGTTACTTTGCACCAATCGTTGTTTGATGAAGGGCGGATTCTCGTATGGCGCTTCCTATGGTTTACGGCGGTCCCGGTCGGTATGTTCAGGGGCCGGGCGAACTTTCGCGTCAGGGCAGGTATTTGTCATGGTTGGGCTGCGCTGCCTATGTCTTGTTTGACCAGGGCACCGAGGATCGGCTGTGCAGGCAGATTGTCGATGGATTTCTGGACGACGATCTAAGCGAGCCGTTCTTTAAAATTTACAACGGTCCGTGTACGGAAGAGGCTGTTGCCGAAATGGCTAAGGAAGCCCTGGCTGAGTATTGCGACATGGTGGTGGGTATTGGCGGTGGCAAGATGCTCGATGTCGCCAAGGCAGTAGCGTTTTATGCCGAGTTGCCGTTGTGCGTATGTCCCACGGCGGCCTCAATGGATGGTCCGTGCAGCGCGATTTCGGTGCTGTATCACGAGGATGGGTCGTTCGACCGCTACCTGATGCTCGAGAAGAATCCAGATCTGGTCGTGGTCGATACCAACGTGGTCGCAGCGGCCCCACTGCGTATGACGGTCGCTGGTATGGGCGATGCGCTGGCAACGTACTTCGAGGCGCGTTCGTGCGCCGCGGCGCACGGCGCCAACGAGCACGGTGGCGCGCCGGGGCACTTGGCTCTGGTTGCGGCTCGTGCCTGCTACGACACACTTATGGAGTGCGGTGTCGCTGCCAAGCGCGATCTCAAAAAGGGGCGTACGTCGCCAGCGGTTGAACGCCTGATCGAGTGCAATATTTTGCTCTCGGGTGTCGGCTTTGAGAGTGGCGGCTTGGCGTTGGCGCATGCCATCGCCAACGGGCTGACGATTCTGCCCGAGTGCAAGGCCATGCATGGTGAGGCCGTGGCATTTGGTCTGGTGGTGCAGCTGCGCCTGGAGCGTGCACCCGAGCTTGATCAGGTGCTCGAGTTTTGCCAGCGCGTCGGTCTGCCGACGACGCTCGAGGAGCTGGGCCTTGGCGAGATTTCCGATGCCGACCTGATGAGCGTTGCGGATGCGGCCTTTAGAAACGAACGCAATATGGCCAACGAGCAGGCCAAGGTGACCAAACAAAAGCTCGTGCAGCTCATGTGCGAGGCATAGTTTGGCGCTTGATTGATCTTGTGCAATCGAGGCAGCGATAGGCCATGGGCTATTTGCCGCAAAGATGCTCCGCGTGTAATTTGCCCGAGGCGTGGGCCGATAGCGTATCATTATCTCTTGCTTGTTTGCACTGCTCAGGGAGGGGCCGCGCATGGCGCAGGAACACGATCTGTTTGATGACATTATCGAGATCAGCAAGGGTTTCGACTTTCTTAAAAACCCGCTTGGCGGTGTGACCGACGCACTCGATCCGTCGGCTCCACAGTGGAATCCTGCTGACTACAAGGAGCGTCCGCGCGGTAACACCATACCGTGCCTGACCTGTAAAAACGAAAAGAGCGGCTGCACCGCGTGCATGGACGTGTGTCCGGTCAACGCCATCGAGATCGAGGAAGATGCTATCGAGATTCTCGACAGTTGCCGTAAGTGCGGTCTGTGCGCCGCTGCTTGCCCGACGGAGGCGATCATCTCTCCGCGCCTTGCACCCAAAAACGTTTACGACGACATTGTCTCGGCGGCTACGAGCCACGAGACTGCCTACGTTACCTGCACGCGTGCCCTTAAACGCATGCCGCGCGAGAACGAGGTTGTTGTCGCCTGTGTGGGCGATATTACGGCCGAGACCTGGTTTTCGGTACTGGCCGACTATCCCAACGTAAGCGTGTACCTGCCGCTGGGCGTGTGCGATAAGTGCCGTAACACCGGTGGCGAGGACATCCTGGGCGAGGCCATTGCTACCGCCGAGGAGTGGGCGGGCACGGGCATGGGTCTGGAGGTCGATCCCAAGAGCCTCAAGTGCCATAAACGCCGCGAGTACGAGCGCAAAGAGTACATGGAAAAGATCGCCCGCACCACGGGCCTTACCGTGACCAAGCTCAACCCGGCAACGGCGGCGCTGGCTTCGGTGACGCAGAAGCTCAAAGCTCACCGCCACCAGATTACCCAGCTCGAGCGCACGCTCAACACCATGTGCGGCACTACGACGACCAAGCGTCGCCGTTCGCTCACGCACGGTCGCCAGTTGGTGCTCTCGACATTGCAAAACCATCCCGAGCTTGCCCAGAACATGCAGGTGTGCACGCCTGAGTGTGATTTTGACAAGTGCACGTCGTGTGGCGAGTGTGTCAATGTATGTCCCACGTTCGCCTGCGATTTGGTGGGAAGCGGCCGCTTTGCGTTGGAGTCCACGTATTGCTTGGGCTGTGGTGCCTGCGTTAAGGTGTGCCCCGAGCATGCGCTCAAGTTGGTTGAGCATGACGCGTCCAGTCTGGTCGTCGTCGATCCCGAAGCCGAGGAAAAGGCCGCCCAGAAGGCGAAGGCTCACGAGGAGGCCGAGAAGGTCAAGGCCGAGGCAAAGGCCAAGCTCGATAAGATGCTCGATCAGGTGGAAAAGCTCGCAGACTAGTCAGCGACCCCTATCTCTGCTTCATTTGCGCCGCCGTGGCGTCCGGGTTCGCCTGGATGCTGCGGCGGCGCTATACTTATGCAGTTTGAAGTACCTGTATCAAAAGGAGCTGTCGTGTCCCTTTCCATCGGTATCGTGGGCCTGCCCAACGTGGGCAAGTCGACGCTGTTCACCGCGCTTACCAAAAAGACCGGCCTTGCCGCCAACTACCCGTTCGCCACGATCGACCCCAACGTGGGTATCGTCGATGTGCCCGATAGCCGCCTGCAAAAGCTCGCCGACATCGTCAACCCGGGTCGCATTGTGCCGGCTACGGTCGAGTTCGTCGACATCGCAGGTCTGGTGAAGGGCGCTAACGAGGGCGAGGGTCTGGGCAACCAGTTCTTGGCAAACATCCGCGAGACCGACGCCATCTGCGAGGTCGTGCGCTACTTTAAGGACCCCAACGTCATGCGTGAGGTGGGCCGCACCGGCGAGTTCGTCGATCCCGCCGGCGATGCCGACACCATCATGACCGAGCTCATCCTGGCCGACATGGGCACGCTCGAGAAGCAGCTGCCCAAGCTCGAGAAGGAGGCCAAGCGCGACAAGGAGCTCATGCCCAAGTTTGAGGTCGCCAAGCGTCTGCTTGCCTGGCTCAACGAGGGCAAGCGCGCCGCATCCATGGAGATGACTGACGAGGAGCGCGCCGCCGCCAAGGGCCTGTTCCTGCTCACCATGAAGCCCATCCTGTATGTGGCCAACGTGGACGAGGATATGCTCAACGAGGACCTGGCGCCCATCGATGGCGTCAAGCCGCTGCCGATCTGCGCCAAGATTGAGGCCGAGCTTTCCGAGCTCGATCCCGAGGACGCTGCCGACTACCTGGAGAGCCTGGGCCTGGAGCAGCCCGGCCTGGACGTGCTCGCGCAGGCCGCCTACAAGCTGCTTGGCCTGCAGTCGTTCTTTACGGCTGGTGAGATGGAGGTCAAGGCCTGGACGGTTCGTCAGGGCGCAACCGCTCCGCAGGCCGCCGGCGTCATCCACACCGACTTTGAGCGCGGCTTTATTAAGGCCGAGGTCATTGGCTACGACGATTACATCGAGCTCGGTGGCGAGCAGGGCGCCAAGGCCGCCGGCAAGCTGCGTATCGAGGGCAAAGAGTATGTCATGGCCGATGGCGACGTCGTGCACTTCCGCTTTAACGTGTAAGGACGACGCATATGTTTAAATATGGCAAAAAAGCTGGCTACATGGGTATTGCGTTGCTCGTACTTGCGGTGATTCCGCTGGTGGTTGCAGCGTGTGTTATCCCCAACATTGGTCCCGAGGTGGCAACGAAGTTTAACGCGGCCGGTGAGGTGACGCGCTGGGGCAAGAGCTACGAGCTGCTGGCACTGCCGGTGCTCAACCTGCTGCTGAGCGTGGCGACGTACTTTACGGCAGGACGTCAGGCTAAAAACAATGATGACTCCGCCGCCATGGCGCGCATCGTGTGCGAGCGCTACCTGCGAAACGGCTGCATCACGGGTGTGTTCCTCAACGTAATCAACGTCTACTTTATGTACTCGGCTATTACCGGAACAGGCTTTGGCCTGGGCTTTTAGCTTGCGCCTTTAGGCAACGAGCCTGCAAGCATATTCGATGGCTGCTGCGAGGCCGCCGCTCGATCGTGGTTGAAAGACTACATCGGCGGCGGCCTCGTTTTCGTATCCGGCACCGCGAAGGGCGAGCGCGACGCCGGCTTCGAGGAGAAGGGGCAGGCCACGCTGGCTGGTTGCTATTACTACGGCCTGGCCAAGGGCGCAGCCGAACGCCTGACATTGAGCGGCGAGCTCGCCTCTCGCCGGGTCGGGGAGTAGTGCGGTCGCAACACGGCTCGATAGCAACGCAAAGGCCGTTCGTTCGTCTGGGGAAAGGTATTCGGCCTCAACGATGACAATCTTGGGCTGCACACCGTCTGCGCAACGTGATTTCTGACGCATGTAAATCGAGCAAGCCGACATAGAAAACTCCTGTATATTCGGCAAAACGTAAACTATAGTTTACGTTTTTGTTCGGCTCCATTTCAAACTCGGCTGCATGGACGAACGTGCGAAACAGATTCTTGGCAGGCGGGTCGAAGAGGCGCGCAGAGACCTTGGTATCTCCAAGGTTGATTTTTGTGTGGCGACAGGAATCAGCCGACCCTACCTCGACCGAATCGAAGATGGGACGGCAAATTTCACGCTCAAGGTTCTATTTAAGATCGCGCCCGCACTCGGCATGACGGTGTCAGAGCTTCTCGAGGGGATCGAATAGGGGATACCCGTCGACAACTGAATTACGCCATCGGGATGCGGTCGTGGTTGACTTGGCTGTAGAACAGGCGCTGAATCTCGGCCGCATCACGTGACTGGCCGAGTGCCCACATGGTCTTGGCCACGAGCGTCTCGGTGGTCATGTCGTCGCCGCGCAGAATGCCCGGATGATCCGCGTAAGCACGGCCGACCTCATAAACGCCCAAATCGAGGCCCTCTTCGGGGACCTGCGTGGTCATAACGACAGTACGGCCCGAATCGACCCAGCGGAAAATCGCCTCCTGGAATGACTCGCCCGACTCACCAAACTCGGGGATACCGCCAATGCCAAAGGTCTCCAGAATCATGGCGTCGTAGCTATCGGCAAGGGCGTCCAGGATACCCGGGTTCACGCCGGGTGTCAGCTTAAGGACAAACACGCGCGGGTCGATACTGTCGTAGAAACGAACCGGATTCTCATTCTGGTGAGTGCCGTGAAGCCCGTTGCGCACAATGCGGTCGTTGCGGATGTAGGCAATGGGCGGATAGTTGACACTAATGAACGCGTTAAAGCTCATGGTGCGCTGCTTGCGGGCGCGCGTGCCGGCAATGGCGACGCCGCCAAACACGATCGAGACGTCGTGTGAATGCTCGTCGAGCGCATAGAGCAGGCTCTGGTACAGGTTGAGCTTGGCATCGGTAAAGGGGTTGCCCATGGGCTTTTGCGAGCCGGTGAGTACGATGGGCTTGGGACTGTCCTGAATCAGATAGGAAAGCGCCGCCGCGGTGTAGCTCATGGTGTCGGTGCCGTGAAGGACTACGAAGCCGTCGTGATCGGCATAGCCTTCGACGATGACGTCGCGGATACGCATCCAGTCGCTCGGGCGCATATTGGTGCTGTCGATGTTCATGGGCTGCACGACGTCGAGCTCGCAGAGGCCCGAGATCTCGGGAACGCTCTGGGCGAGTTCCTCACCGGTCAGGGCGGGGGAGAGGCCGTTGCCGTCCTCGGTCGATGCGATGGTGCCGCCCGTGGCGATGAGAAGGATGCGCTTCATGCTGGTATTCCTATCGTATTTGCCGCCGCGAGGGCGGAGTCGTTCGGCAGTATTGTGGCACAGGGCGTCCAATGTTCAAACGTATTACATCATCTGTAACGTTCGGTAACACTTCAATTGCCGTCAAATAGGGGTCCAGGTCGTGCGTTTGCCGTGCGCTGATGGTTGCGAGGGACGAGAAACCCCATATAACGTGTACACTATGAAAGCTATTTCGTTCATTCACGCGGGTGAGCATCGGCTCCCCGCCAACAAGAGGGGGAAACCATGGATCAAAAGGCTTCCGCAAAGGTCCTCGTACTCGACTTTGGTGCGCAGTACGGTCAGCTCATTGCCCGTCGCGTCCGCGACCTCAACGTGTATTCCGAGATCGTTCCCTGCGACATCTCGGCCGACGAGATTCGCGAGATGAACGCCTCTGCGCTCATCCTTTCCGGCGGCCCGGCTTCTGTGTATGCCGAGGACGCTCCGTCCATCGACCCCGCCATCTTTGACCTGGGCCTTCCCGTCCTGGGCTTCTGCTACGGTCATCAGATCACGGCCGTGACGCTCGGTGGCAAGGTCGGCCACTCCGAGGTGGGCGAGTATGGCCGCGCCACCATCACGCGCACGGCAGGCGCCAAGCTCTTTAACTCCACGCCCATGGAGCAGACCGTGTGGATGAGCCACCGCGATGCCGTCTCCGAGGTGCCCGAGGGCTTTACCGTTACCGCCAGCACCGACGTGTGCCCGGTTGCCGCCATGGAGTGCGTCGAGCGCAAGATCTTCACCACGCAGTTCCACCCCGAGGTCAAGCATTCCGAGTACGGTCAGCAGCTGCTGAGCAACTTCCTGTTTGAGATCTGCGGCCTGGAGCCCAACTGGAGCATGGACAACCTGGTCGAGACCATGACGGCCGAGTTCCGCGAGAAGGTCGGCAACGACCGCGTGATTCTGGCCCTGTCCGGCGGCGTCGACTCCTCCGTCGTGGCTGCGCTGGGCGCCCGCGCCGTAGGCAAGCAGATGACCTGCGTGTTCATCAACCACGGTCTGCTGCGCAAGGGCGAGCCCGAGCAGGTGGAGGAGGTCTTCACCAAGCAGTTTGACGTCGACTTTATCCACGTCCACGCCGAGGACCGTTATGCCGAGCTTCTGGCCGGCGTGACCGAGCCCGAGGAGAAGCGCCGCATCATCGGTACGCAGTTCTGGAAAGAGTTCTTCGCGGTTGCTCAGCAGCTTGAGACCGATGGTAAACCCGTGAAGTACCTGGCTCAGGGCACCATCTACCCCGACATCATCGAGTCCGGCGCTCGCAAGACGGGCGGCAAGACGGCCACCATCAAGAGCCATCACAACCTGATCCCGTTCCCCGAGGGCGTGCACTTCGACCTCATTGAGCCGCTCGACCACTTCTTTAAGGACGAGGTCCGCGCGCTTGGTCTGGCGCTGGGTCTGCCGGGTCACATCGTGTTCCGTCAGCCTTTCCCGGGCCCGGGTCTTGCCATCCGCATCATCGGTGCGGTCGACAAAGAGAAGCTCGAGATCCTCAAGAACGCCGACGCTATCGTGCGCGAGGAGCTCGACGCCTACAACCAGCGCCTGTTTGAGCAGACCGGCGAGCGCAACTCCGAGCACAGCTGCTGGCAGTATTTCGCGGTCCTGCCCGATATTAAGTCCGTTGGCGTTATGGGCGACGAGCGCACCTATCAGCGCCCGATCATCCTGCGCGCCGTCGAGTCCAGCGACGCCATGACCGCCGACTGGGCCAAGCTGCCCTACGACGTGCTGGCCCGCATTTCCGGCCGCATCGTTGCCGAGGTTCCCGGCGCCAACCGCGTGTGCTACGACATCACGTCCAAGCCGCCCGCGACCATCGAGTGGGAGTAGGCTGATAGGGTTCTGACCTGCATTTTTGAGTGCCGCACTGTGCCGCTGAGTTTCGTTTCGTACGAGAGTCATGGCAAAGCCGCCAGCGATGTTGGTGAGTAAATACGATAACCGAGCCTCCGTTCCCGCGTTGGGACGGAGGCTTTTTCTTTGTCGTTTTACTCCCTTTCACCTGCGATTTCGCAATTTACTCCCCCGTGTTTCAAGACGGCAAGGCACGGTGCGGCATTCGGAGGAACGGGAGTAAGGATTCATCCCAAGTGAGTAGACGCGCGATTTTTGTCTCCGAGAGCCAAACGGGGCCGTTTCGGGGCCTGTGAAACTCAAATCGAACTCAATAGGCTTTTCGGCGGTCTTCTCACAGCGTTTTCCCAGGTGGTTAATGGGGAGTAAAGAATCTCGCCGCCTCAATGAAAACGGGAGTAACCAGGGGAAATGCCGCGGCGTACTGCCGCGTGCCGCCGTGTAAGCCACCGCGTCATTTACTCCCCAGGTGCGCCGGAAATGCCTTGGCATGCAATGGGGAGTAAAAACTCAGCTTACGCAGGCCCGAGCGGCGCTCGCCGCCTGGTCCACCGTCCTGATTCGGTTGCGTTGATCGCGAAATGCGGAGAGCCGCTACAGCGAGGCTTTCCAGTCCTCGTATTCGTCGGCGTCGATCTTGCCGTTTTCGAGCTGCGCGCGCTTCTCTGCCCACAGTTCGATCGCCATCGCGGCTTTGGGCGCGTGCGGCGCCTTGGGGTTCAGGGAGAGGCCCGTGCCGTCGGCTGCGGGCACGATGCCGAAGGAGTCCTCGAGCCGCACGAGCAGCGACATGAGGTCGCCCGCAGTCTCGACGCCGTAATCCTTGAGGGCGTTGACGGACACGCCGAGCGCCGCGGAGATGGACTCGAGCAGCTCGGGCTTCACGGCGCGGATGCCGCTCTCGTAGTGGCGCACGGCCCCCTCGGTCAGGCCGACCGCCTCGGCGAGCTGCGCCTGCGTCATGCCGCGCGACTTGCGGTACCGCCTTATGTTCTCGCCTACGGACATGAGCCCTCCTCCTGGAATTACGTACCAGCACATCTTATCAGCGTACGCAAATGTACGCAATTCTATTGACAGTACAGATATGTACGTTTACTCTGAATCTGTGAACCGTACGTATCCGTACGCCATTGATTGGAGGAGCCATGGACGAGAAGGTGGCGAAGACGCCGAGGCCGCACATGCTGGACGCCGACGAGGTCGCGGAGCTGCTGAGGATCAAGAAAGGCAGCGCCTACGAGGTGATCAGGAAGATAAACGCCGAGCAGGAGGCGCGCGGGCGCGTGGTCATCCGCGGGCGCGTTCGAAGCGACGTCTTCGACGCCCTGTACTTCCCGGAGGTGGACTGACATGCCCGTGTACAAGGACGACGGCAACGGCACGTTCTACGTGCAGTGCTACTACCGCGACGCCCGCGGCTCGAAGCGCCACAAGACGAAGCGCGGCTTCTCCTCCGAGGTGGAGGCCGCAGTGTGGGAGAGCCAGTTCAAGAGCCTTAACGGCGGGGCCATGGACATGACGTTCTCCGAGTTCGTCGAGGTGTACGCCTCCGAGGTGAAGCCGCGCATACGCGAGCACACGTGGATCACCAAGGAGTACATCATCAACGACAAGCTCGTGCCGTTCTTCGGGGACATGCGCATGTGCGACGTGAGGCCGATCGACGTCATCAGGTGGCAAAACGAGCTCACCGAGCACCGGGACGCCGACGGGAAGCCCTGGGCACCGACGTACCTGCGCACAGTGAACAACCAGCTCAACGCCATCTTCAACCACGCCGAGCGCTACTACGGCCTCAGCGACAACCCGGTGCGCAGGGTCGACAAGATAGGCTCGAAGAAGGGCGGCGAGATGCAGTTCTGGACCAAGGACGAGTACCTGAGGTTCAGCGAGGCCGTCATGGACAAGCCTCTCTCATTCCACGCCTTCGAGCTGCTTTACTGGACGGGCATACGCTGCGGCGAGCTCCTGGCGCTCACGCCGTCCGACTTCATGCTGGAGAGCTCGCGGCTGCGCATCAACAAGTCGTACCAGAGCCTCAACGGCGTTGACACCGTGACCGACCCCAAGACGCCCAAGTCCGTGCGCACGATCGTCATGCCCGCCTTCCTGCGCGACGAGATGGCGGACTTCATCGAGATGCGCGACGACGTCGCCCCCGACGAGCGCCTGTTCGCCGTGACCAAGCACTTCCTGGCCCACGAGATGGAGCGCGGGTGCAAGGCGTCGGGCGTGAAGCGCATCCGCATACACGACATACGCCACAGCCATGTGAGCCTGCTGATAGAGATGGGCTTCTCCGCGCTGGCCATCGCCGAGCGCATGGGCCACGAGGCGGTGGACATCACCTACCGCTACGCGCACCTGTTCCCCACGAAGCAGGACGAGATGGCCGCCGCGCTCGACGGGGCGAGGGGGTAAGAAGGATGCCGTGCGAGAACAGCGCCCGCAAGCGCAGCAAGACGATGGCGTTCCGCTGCACGCCCGAGGAGCGCAAGCTCATATGCGAGATGGCAGCCTGGAGCGGCATGAACAGGCAGGACTACATCATCGCCAAGCTCACCGATACCCAGGTCGAGGTGAGGCCCTCCGTGAGCGTGCAGAAGGCACTGAGGGACTCGATGGCGGAATTGGCCAAGGAGGTGCGGCTGGCGGCCTCCTACGGCGAGCTGAGCGAGTCCCTGCAACAGAGAATTGAGCACGTGATGAGGTTCTTCCTAGCGCTCGGCGAGCCTCTTGACGCGCCGACGGAAGAGACATCGCCACGAACTACGTTTTTGGAAGAGCCGGTTCCATCCGTCATCGATGCGGGTTCCGACACCGCAAGCATCTTCGAGATGGGACGCAGGTAGGGCCTAGCGCCAGACCTCCAACGCCTTGTCCGCAAGCCATTCGGCGCGATCGGCGATATCGCCCTCGTTCCAAGACTCCTTCTCTAGGGCGCCGGCCATGGTCGCAAGGCCGGCGGCGCAGAGGGCAAGGCCGTCCTTGTATCCCTTTCCCTGCTTCTTGGTGGGCCAATCGGCATCGCGGATGGAGGCGTTGAGCGAATGCGTGATGATGGCGAGGTTGCCGAGCGTGAGGAGCTTCCGGTCCCTTCGCGTGGCAGCCTCATCGTCGAGGGCTCCCCATTTGTTGCGCCACTTCTTGGGCATCATGTGCTCGAGGGTGTACTGGTTGAACCCGAGCAGGGCCGTGCTGCTCATGCCCGGACGAATGGCGCTTTCCAGCAGATAGAGGACGCCCTTGGACTGGAGGTTGTACAGACACGATTCCTCGAATGCCGCTCGAACCTCGGCGTCGCCGGGCATGTACGTCGTCGCCTCGTCATTGGCTTCGAGAGCCTTCCTCAGCGCCTCCGCGTCCTTCACCTCGTTCAAGATCAGCGAGGTGAACAGCCTGTTGTAGTTCTTCGTGGTCGCCTGAACCAGCATTCGGCGGACGATGTAGCTCTCAAGCAGGGCGTAGATCTTAGATTCCTCGCTCGAAGACTCCGCGTTCTTTCGAACGTAGAGCACGTACGGGATGAGCGTCGAGTTCTTGAGGCCGAATATCAGCACGTTCAGGCGCTCGACGCCGGAAGCGGAGGGGATGTCCGCGTCGCAGTAGCCAGGGTCGAACGTGGACTCGAACGCCTCGGCATACGCCTTCATGTTGTCGAGAATCTCGACCTTGTCGCCGTTGCAGTACCTGCCGATGAAATCCTTGTAGGACTGGAAGAGGTTCGAAGTACGCGAATAGAAGAGCTTGTCCTCGGTCGTGACGCCACGCCTCTTGTCCTGGACCAGAATCTGGAGGAACGCGTCGAAGAAGAGGTCGACGAGCGTGCGCTTGATGCGCCCGGTAACGATCTCCTGCTCCCAATACTCCCTCTTCTCAGCCGTGGGCTCGAAGACGTCTTCCCAGCACTCCTTGAACGCCTGCTCGTTCTCGCGGTTGAAGAAGTAGTTCTTAAGGAGCTCCGCCGTCGTCAGGCGCA
Source organism: Collinsella sp. AF05-9 (assembly GCF_003465595.1). NCBI lineage: Bacteria > Bacillati > Actinomycetota > Coriobacteriia > Coriobacteriales > Coriobacteriaceae > Collinsella > Collinsella sp. AF05-9. The sequence goes on along the minus strand of NZ_QSBB01000009.1, from coordinate 5,861 downwards.
CCCCGAGCGAGTTGATGGTGTCGAATATCTGCTGCTCGTCCTCGCCCTCGGTAAGATCGATGCAGACGAACTGGACGTTCGACTTGATCGTGTTCCTGTCGACCTTCTCCGGGTCGATATTCTTGAGGAAGTAGTTGTAGGCAAGGACGATGGCCGAGGAGCCCTCGAGGGGTTCGCAGCCCGTGGCGCTGACGACCTTTTCGAAATCCTGCCGGTCGTACTTGCCGTGCCGCAAGGCGACATCGCCGGTCTCCAGGACGAAATCTCGCTCAAACAAATTGTTGGTGCCGTTTTTTGCACAGAGTGCCTTGAAGAAGATGACCATGGTCGTGAGTCGCTGCTGGCCGTCGATGACGGTGCGAACCTCGGAGACCTCGGACCAGGTGTTGCCGGAGGAGGCCTGCTTCAGGATGATGGAGCCCAGGAAATAGGGCCGCTTCGAGGCCGTGACGAACTCCATGTCGCCGAGGAAACGCTCCCATTGCTCTTCTCCCCAGACGTACGCCCTTTGGTAAAAAGGTATTTCGAGCAGGCGCGATCCGTTGAACACGCCGCTTATCGTTGCTTTTCCTGCATCCATCCTTAAAGCCCTATCTATCCTTTGCGGTTATTGCTGGCGGGGTCAATTTTATCAATACGCTGCTTGACCCTTTAATGTTCCCGGTCCTTGCCGTCTTCTCCCCAGAAGGTGCTCGAAGATGATGCGCAGGTCCTCGTCATCAAGGCAGCCGCCCTCGAGGCAGCCACGGTCGATGGTATCGATCATCGTCTGCCCCTTCTTCTTCGAGCGGTCGTAGATCACTGTGTCGAGGGATAGCTCCCTGCCGTCGCGCGTGAACATCTCGTGCATGAATTCGGCACTGTTCGCTTGACTTCAATCGCGTACCGCGTGCTCGAGCGGGCCGCTTCCCCTCGATATGGCGACATCCCAATGCTCGCAGTTAAGCAGAAGAAGTCGGTTCATGAACTCGACGCCCGAAAAACCGAGTCTCGCAAACGGCGGAAATAGAGGGTCATCTGAAAAGACCGCAGCATACTCACTGCTCAACGGCATATACGCGAGATGAAAATCGTACGAGTCGTCCTCGGGCCCGATGATGAACATAGGCATCGACGTCGTAACGAACCCTGAGCCGACGGGTGCCCTAAGGATGGAGAAGCTCTTCTCAAAAAAAGCCTTTCGAATACGGTTAACTGGCACAATATCATCGTTGGAGAAGAGCATGGTTGCGGCGGCGGCAAGCTCGACCACCGCTTGGGAATCCCCGCGCCAATCCGACCAATCGAGCAAGCCGAGCTCATAGGGTGTCAGATGAACGTTTCTGAGCAGCTCTTCGGCAGTCTCGCGTGACCATTTCTTGTCGACGCGCATACTGATAGGGTGCCGGACGATGATATTTGCTGCCAGCTCGCAAACGGCGGCTTTCCCATCAGAATACCCTTCGTCTTCGCACTGGTCTTCTTTCTGGCGTTCCAAAAAGCGATCGTAAAGCGGCGCGATGCGGCTCTCGAGCTCAGATAGCTTAACCTCGATGAGGTTCTGCGCATAGAATCTGTCTGTCGCATCGCCTGTCGCATCGGCATGCTCGACCTCATAAAGATCGCGCATGCTGCAAAGGTTCTCGCAATTCGTGCGGAAGAAGGAGCCCTTCTGTCTGCTGTAGGCATGAAGCTGCCCGGAGGAATCCGCGAAATGGCGCAGGTAGAACCGCGGCACCCAGTGCTGCTTTCGCGTCATCTTTCCGGGCAGCTTCGACATCCTAAGCCTTCACCGCCTCGTATTGGTAGGTCGTGCGCACGTTGTAATGGAAGTCGTTTCCGAGGTCCAGCGCCTCGAAGTGCTTCTTGGCGCAGCCGATCTTGATCTTCTCCGCGTCGCGCAGGGCGGGCTCGCCGTTCTTGCCGCCCTTGGTCTCGGTCACGAAGTACACGCGGCGCTCGCCGTCGGCCTCCTCGACGTACGCCCAGTCGGGGTTGTAACTGCCGAGCGGCGTGTCGATCTTGAACGCCGAGGGCAATTTCGCGAACACGAGAACCTCCTCCTGCTTGTCTAGAGCCTCGGCAAAGGAGCGCTCGACCCCCGCCGAGTCGTAGACCACGTAGTTGTACAGGCTCTTGCTCGTCATGTCCGGCTTCCACGCGTTCTGCCCAAGGTAGGCCGTGTAGTCGTCAAGCTCGAGGTCGCGCATGGTGTACCACTCGTCCTCGGGAAGGCGCACGTACTTGATGCCCTGGGCGATGAGGTCGTTCTTCACGCGGTTGATCTTGTCGCCGACCTGCGCGAGGAAGGTCGCGGGGTCGATCTCGAACTCGTCGAGGCGGCTGCAGCCCTCGAGGATCGCCTTGATGGTGCCGCGGGTGAGCCCGACGGCGTCCTGCAGCTCTGCGATCGGGTCGGGAAGGTCGTATTTCACCTTTCCCGAAACGGACACCACGGAGGTGCCCGTGCCCTCGGCGCTCACGCCCGCGTCGTCGATGCCCAGCGAGGCACGCTCGCTCGTCACCTGGGGCGGGCGCACGGCGAGCATGCCGTCGACAGCTTCGATGGCATGTTCGATGAGCTTGCCGGAGTCGACCTCGACCTGGAAGCGCGTGCGCTGGCGGATGCGGTCCCACAGGGCCTGGAACGCAGGGTCGAGCGTGACGTCCTTCTGCAGCTCGACCGAGACCTCCTTGGCCTTGTCACGGATCTGGACCCTCTGGGACTTGTGGATGATGATCGCCTCGACCTGCTCCTTGGCAGGCTCGAGCTCGGCGGGGAGCTCGACCTTGCCCTCCTCGGCGGCCGCCTTCAGCTCGGGCGTCACCGCGCCCTTGTCGTCGACCATGCCGGTCGCGACGAGGTGGTCGTAGACCTGCTTGGACTTCTCGTAGCCCAGGCGCTCCTCGACGCCATCATCGCCCTTGACCGTGACCTTCGTGAAGCTCTCCGGAGTGATGACGCCGAACTTGAAGTCCTCAGCCTCAAGCTCCTTCTGCAGGCCGTTGGCGAAGTCGTCGTAGCTCTCGTTCGCGATGACGGTGAGCACGTTCGCCTCTGGGTCGTACAGGCGCTCGCCATCCTGGTTCACGCACAGGCGCAGACCGCGGCCGATCTTCTGGCGCTTGGTCAGGTTGTCCTTTGTCTCGACGAGCGTGCAGATCTGGAACACGTTGGGGTTGTCCCAGCCCTCCTTGAGCGCGGAGTGGCTGAAGACGAAAGAGACGTCCTTGTCCGCGTCCTTGCCGTCCGGGAAGGAGATGAGCGTCTCCTTCTTCTGCATGATGAGCTCGAAGGCCCCGGCGTCGTCGGCGGTGCCGGCGGCTCCCTTGGAGTCCTTGAACTTGCCCTTCTTGTCCTTGGCGAAGTATCCCTGGTGCACGGCGTGGGGGTCGCGCACCAGCGGGGCGCCGACGGCTTCGTAGCACTCGAGCCACGTGCCCTTGCCGATCCCCGCCGCCTTTGCGATGCGACGAGGCGCCTTCGAGTTCAGGGCACCTGCGTACTCCTCCTCAAACATCAGGGCGTACAGGCCGCCGTGGACTTCGGGCTCGTAGACGCGGTATCGGTCGACGCGGTCGATGAAGAAGAGCGAGAGCACCTTCACGCCGCGCGGCCACAGCTCGAACTGGCGGGCCAGGTGGTCCTCGATGGTGCGGCGGATCTGCGCGCGCTTGACGACCTCCTCGTTGACGTCGCCCAGCGCCTCGCCGAGCTCGAGCACCTCGCCGTTCTGGAACTCTATGAACTCGTCGCCCACTGCGGCGCCGATGTTGTTGACCACCCAGCCGCTCTCGTAGTCGCTGTTCTCGCCGCTCTTCTGGTAGAGGTCGTTGCCGGTCTTCACCGTGACGGCCTTGCGCTTCTGCGTGCCGTCGGCCTGGCGCACGTCGATGGACACCTTGGCGGAGAACGGGTCGGACTTGACGGACTCGAGCCTCACGTACGCGCCGTTGAGGTTCGCCTCGGCCTTGATCGAGTCCACGCAGATGCCCTTCACCAGGTGGCGCTCGAAGGCGTCGACCGGCGTGAGGCGGTAGATCATGTTGTAGGCCTGCTTGTGCGTGGCCGAGTAGCGCAGCACGAACAGCGGGTTCAGGCTCTTGATGGCGGCCTTGGCCTGCTTGGTGTTGTCGACGCTCTGGGGCTCGTCGATGATGACGACGGGCTTGCAGGCGCTCACGAGCTCGCGAGGGCTGAAGCCGCCGGTGAGCTTCTCGCTGGGACGGTGGAAGAGGTTGCCCTCCTTCGCGGTGCCATCCTTCTCGAGGCCCTTGTTGAACGCGTCGATGTTGATGACCATGACCTGGATGGAGCTCGACGTGGCGAAGTTACCCACCGGCCCCATGTCCTTCGAGTCGTACACGAAGTAGTCGAGCGGCGTGCGGTCGTAGAGCGTCTCGAAGTGCCTGCGGGTGGTCTGGAGGCTCTTGAGGACGCCCTCGCGGATGGCCACGCTCGGCACGACGATAACGAACTTGGTGATGCCGTAGCGGCGGTTTAGCTCGTAGATGGAGCGGATGTAGACGTAGGTCTTGCCGGTGCCGGTCTCCATCTCGACGGTGAAGTCTCGCAGGCGCCCATCGGTGAGGACGTCGGTTGCCGGGAGGCAGCCCTCCTCCTGCACGGCGTGCAGGTTGTCGAGGAGCTGGCCCGGCGCCACGCGAAGCTCGTTGCCGTGGCCGACCATGAGCTCGCCGATTGCCGTCTGGCCTTTGCGGCCGGAATCGGCGGAGAATACGCTGCCAATAAATTGTTGTCCGCGGAACAGGTCGCAGGTTGCTTCGATGGCCTCCAGCTGGTGCTGCTGGTCGGATGAGAACTTGAACTCGAGCGCCGCCATGCTAGACCGTCCTCAATTCGATCTCACAGCCCATGCGCTCGCCGGCGTGCTTGAAGATCTGCACGGCGTTGAGCTTGAGGGTGTCGTCGAGGACGGAATCGAGGATGAGAACGCGCCTGGGCTCCATGTCGGCGATGGCCTCGAGCGCCTCAATGGTGAGGCCTCGGGACATGCAGCAGACGAGCTCGTCGCAAGCGACGGACCAGATGGGATAGCCCGCGGCTTCAGACTTCTCGACGGGCAGCGTGAGCTCGAGGCCCCATTTGAGCATCATCTCGAAGACGATATCCATATCGGAGCGATCGGGCTTGACCACGTCGAAGAGGAGCTGACCGGGCTCGGGCTTCTCAATGCCGGACTCATCGAGCTCGAACACACGGAAGCCGATGTCGGGAAGCTGCTTGGGTCCCTCGCCAAGCTTGAGTTGACGGTTGGATTCCTCGAGCTCGGTTTTGATTTTGTCGCCTGCGCGGCGAATGCGTCCTTCGCCTATGTCGCAGAGAGTCTCATACCCGTCCTTGTAGGCGTCGCGTTTCGGGTCACAAGGCTCTGGAAGCTGGACAAGGATAAACTGATAGCGATCATCTTTTCCGAGCTCCTGCAGGAACATGGCATGGGCGGTCGATGCTGAGCCTGAGAAAAAATCAAGCACAATATCACCCGTGCTTAAATGCTCATGTACGGTAAAGAAGCAAGCAACCGAAAACAATAGATAGACCGCCAGCACTACACTATTCCGAACCAAAGACCAAAAGATAAGCATTTTGAGAAAATCTAAACTTTTGGATTTTCCTACAATGCCGACTACGGCGGAATCCCTCCCACTCCTTATATATTTCTTTCTGTATACATTGAATTTGTATTTAGTAAAATGCAGACAACACCACGGATCGGCTTTTGGCTGGACAATTCCAACCAAACACCGCAGCAGACAGTAGAAACCATTCTGAACGTTAGGAAGCCGGTATGATTGTTACATATAAGGGGTTGATTTTCAATCTCAACGCAACAGCCTGAACGGGCCCCGCGTTTCCGCAG
>NZ_QSBB01000086.1:279-528 GCF_003465595.1 Collinsella sp. AF05-9 | reverse complement strand
GCGCCCTTCTGGTCGCTGCGCCCGGAGTCGCAGTAGAACAGCCTCGTCTCGCCCGGCCCCTCGCCGATCAGCCCGGCGATGGCGCCCTCGTCGGAGAACTCGGGGCCGTTGTCGGTTAGCACGGCCCGGAAGACCCTGCCCATGCCGCCGGCGCCCAGCACGGAGCGCACGCCCCCGAGCGCCGCCGCCACGCTCTCGGCGTCCTTCGCCGCGAGCGGCGGCGCGAGCTGCAGCCTGCTGGGGCGGTGC
>NZ_QSBB01000086.1:0-269 GCF_003465595.1 Collinsella sp. AF05-9 | reverse complement strand
TTGGGCAGCAGCTTCCTGATCTCCACGTGGTTCTTCTCGCACGCGCCCTTCTGCTGGCTCTGCCGGGGGTCGCAGTAGAAGAGCCTGGTCTCGCCGTCCCGCTCGCCGATCAGCGCCGCGATGGCGCCCTCGTCGGCGAACTCGCTCCCGTTGTCGGTGAGTTGTTAGCGCTACTGTAAAAACAACCATTTTGACCAACGCTCAATAACCAATCATGCCAACGCAATCCCGCCATTTGCGCCAACGCATTTTCACCATTTCCACCAACG
>NZ_QSBB01000085.1:0-612 GCF_003465595.1 Collinsella sp. AF05-9 | reverse complement strand
GCCGCCAGGGTCCCGGGCCTTGTGGCGCCGAGCACGAGTATCGACGAGAGAAGGAAGGGGATGAAGGGAAGGAAAGACGGCGCCGTGGCAACGGCGTAAGGCAGGAAGGAAAGGAATGGCAGGTCGTTTGCGGAGGCCGGGATATCCGTGATGCCGGAGCTGCTCAGGGCACGGCAATACGCGAGCGCCGCGTCATTGGTCTCTCGGTCTCCCACGATGGACCCGGATTGGAAGCCTTCGCCCATGAGCGCGTAGTAGCTCTCGGCAGAATCGAGAAAGGCGGCGTCGGTTTGAGCGGCAAGGGCGGCGTTCGCGTATCTTGCAAGCTCCGCGTCAGCTTGCTGCTCTGGCGATAGGTCTGTGCCGCTGGCCTGGGGCGCGCGCGTATTGAATGCGTCGACAAAGCCCTGCATGCCCTGCTTCATAAAGAAGGGCCCGTAGATGGGTGAATTGAACGCAATGGGGACGGAAAAGGCTGCAGCGAGAACGAGCGTACAAATCCATGCGGCCTTGTCTCTTAGGATCAGTTTGAGAAGAAGTCGACAGTACATTTGGAAGCACCTACGTTCCTCAAAGAATTGTTAGATTAAAAGTAACAGACCGGATGAAGAT
>NZ_QSBB01000084.1:0-626 GCF_003465595.1 Collinsella sp. AF05-9 | reverse complement strand
ACAGAATTCATTGGCTCCGGTTCAGGCAGCGCATCGATGCTTGCCGTGGCCCTGATATACGTCGCGGTCCTTTTTGCGGTCGGCGCCGTTGCGACACGTTCGCCCAAACAGCCTGGACCCGCGAAAAAGCGCCATGGGCTCGAGCTTCTGGACGCGAGCGTGGGATACGGGAGCACGACGATACTTTCAATCGGATCGCTTTTCCTGAGCCCGGGAACGGCGGCGGGCCTCATTGCTCCCAACGGCTCGGGGAAAACCACCCTTCTTGAAGCGCTGTCGGGCCAATTTCCCACCCGCATCCGCTCGGGAAGCCTGGCGGCAGACGGAATCCGCCAACGTCGATCAGCCGAATTTGCAGAACTCGTCTACCTGAGCTCTTCGGGCGGCGCGGATCTCTATCCCACGCTATCGGCCATCGAGCACCTTGCTTTCGTTAGGGAGGCGTGGAAATCGGCCGCCGACATCGACTCGCTCTGCGACTCCCTCGGAATCTCCCCATATCTCGACAAGCCGACCCGTAAACTCTCGACAGGAATGAAGCAGCAGGTAAAGCTTGCCATGGCGATAGCGACCGATTGCCCGTACCTCATCCTCGATGAACCGCTGAACGGCCTCGATCCGGGAAA
>NZ_QSBB01000083.1:0-691 GCF_003465595.1 Collinsella sp. AF05-9 | reverse complement strand
GGTTGATTTTCAATCTCAACGCAACAGCCTGAACGGGCCCCGCGTTTCCGCAGCTAGCGCAACGCGGGAATAGCTCCCGGCACCTGGCCGTCGCACCGTTTCCGCAGGTGGAGAGGCTATGGAGGCCGGTGCCCCCATGCCGCCGCCGCATGCTCCGCCAGCCCGCCGCGCAGCCGTTCCGGACTCAGCGCAACGGGCCTTCCGGCCCATGTCCCGGCCCGCCGCCTATCCCGCCAGCGGCCCCTCGCCCCTCGCGGCCCTGGCCCTGTCGATGCAGCCGGGCGTGAGGTCGAGCTCGCCGGGCGCCAGCTCCTCTATCCCGAACGCGTCCATGAGGGCGGAGGCGTCCTCCCCGAGGGCCATCCGCAGCACGCGCGCCGGCGTCAGGAACCCGAGCGCCCCCCTCGGCTCGGAGTTCACCTGCGACATGAGCAGCGCGCAGTCCGCCGCCGTCAGCCGGTCGAACCTGGCCCCGGCGCCCTTGGGCAGCAGCTTCCTGATCTCCACGTGGTTCTTCTCGCACGCGCCCTTCTGCTGGCTCTGCCGGGGGTCGCAGTAGAAGAGCCTGGTCTCGCCGTCCCGCTCGCCGATCAGCGCCGCGATGGCGCCCTCGTCGGCGAACTCGCTCCCGTTGTCGGTGAGCACGGCGCCGAAGGCGCGCCTCGCGCCGTCCTCGCCGAGGACCCCACGC
>NZ_QSBB01000082.1:0-983 GCF_003465595.1 Collinsella sp. AF05-9 | reverse complement strand
CCTTGATTCTCATTTTCATTGCAACAGCCTCAGGACTCAGCGCAACGCGTTGCGCTGAGTCCTGAGGCGCGAATCCGGGTAGGCAACCCCAGAGGGGCCGGAATCCCCCGGCCCGCGATGGAGGGAGGCCGGCATGTCCAGACCCAAGCCGTCCGGAAGGTCGTACGGGAGGCTCACGAGGCACGAGAGGAACGCGGTCGAGAGGATGCTCGACCGCAACCGCAGCGCCCGCGAGATCGCCGCGGAGCTCGGCAGGTCGCCCTCGACCGTGACCAGGGAGGTTGCGGCGCACCGCTACGTCACCGCGCCGCGCTCGCGCTACGGCGAGCCCGCGCCCGCGGACCTCTCGGGGGCCTGCCCCAGGCTCTCCGCGTGGCCGAGGTGCTGCAACGGCTGCTCGCACAGGAGGGGCTACGGCTGCTCGAGGAGGCCCAGGGTGTTCTACAGCGCCAGGAGGGCGCAGGAGGCGGCCGACGCCGAGCTCTCGGCGAGCAGGTCCGGGATCGACGAGACCGAGGAGGGCGCCGCCGCCAAGCTCGCGGCCATCAGGGACGGGCTCGCGCGCGGGCTCTCCCCGCAGCAGATAGCGGCGACGACCCCCGGGCTCAGCGCCTCCACCGTCTACAGGTGGGTGGACGCCGGCTACGACGGCATGACGAACATGGAGCTCAGGCGCAAGGTCGGCTACAGGCCGAGGTCGCGCCGGGCCCCGAAGAGGGCGACGTCCCACTCGTCGCGCAGGTCGCACGCGTCGTTCCTCGCGCTCGGCGAGGACGCCTGCGCCGCGGCCTGGGAGATGGACACCGTCGAGGGCTCCAGGGGCGACTCCGCCAGGCTCCTCACGCTCCTGCACCGCCCGAGCCGCTTCCAGCTGGCCCTGCCGCTGCCGGACGGCACGTGTGCCTCGGTCCTGGCGGCGCTCTCCTCCCTGCGTGGGGTCCTCGGCGAGGACGGCGCGAGGCGCGCCTTCGGCGCCGTGCTCA
>NZ_QSBB01000081.1:0-1026 GCF_003465595.1 Collinsella sp. AF05-9 | reverse complement strand
GACCAGGAGGGCTACCTCGAGGACGGCAGGAACGTCTACGAGGCGGGCAAGAAGATGACCGCGCTGGCCGACCGCGTGCACGAGGAGGGCTACGACGCCGTCTTCCTGATGGGCGTCGGCGGCACCTGGGACGAGTTCATGCAGCTCGAGTACCTCATGAACAAGTTCGGCGACCGCGACCTCGAGGTCTACCTGATCCACGCCGCCGAGTGGAACGTCATGGGCCACAAGCGCATGACCGACAAGTCCGTCGTGCTGACCGCCTCCGAGTCCGGCACCACCCCCGAGGTGCTCGAGGCCATCGGCAAGATGAAGGAGATGGGCGTGCGCGTCTACGCCATGACCAACCCCGAGGGCAAGATCGGCCGGGCCGTGGGCGCCGAGAACTGCGTCATGATGGCCTCCGACCACGGCGCCGGCGGCTGCGAGAAGGGCTACTACCTCGCCGACTGCTTCGGCCTGCGCCTGCTCAACCGCCGCGGCTGCTTCCCCAAGTTCGACCTGTTCATCGAGCAGACGAAGGACGTCTGGAAGGACATGCTCGACATCCGCAAGCGCTTCGAGCCGCGCGCCGAGGAGCTCGCGAAGAAGTACGCGCTGGCCGACTACACCATGTTCATCGGCTCGGGCGCGCTGTGGGGCGAGACCATCCTGTACTCCATGTGCCTGCTCGAGGAGATGCAGTGGAAGCGCATCCGCCACATCACCTCGCACGACTTCTTCCACGGCACGCTCGAGCTGCTCGAGCCCGGCGTCCCGGTGTTCCTGTTCATGGGCGAGGACGAGTGCCGCGCCCTCGACGAGCGCGTCCGCGCCTTCCTCACCAGCGGCGTGACCGGCGACGAGGACTACGTCATCATCGACACCGCCGAGTACGCGATCCCGGGCCTGGACGACGACTTCCGCGTCATCGTGTCCCCCTGGATCCTGTCCGTGCTGACCACCGACCGCCTCTCGCGCAACTACGAGCTGGTCACCAAGCACAACCTCAAGTACCGCCGCTACTACCACCAGTTCGACTACTAA
>NZ_QSBB01000080.1:0-1217 GCF_003465595.1 Collinsella sp. AF05-9 | reverse complement strand
GGCCCGAAAGAAAGGTAGGAGGCCATGACGAAAGGTCTGCACGTGCCTTCCGAGATCGGCAAGCTCAGGAAGGTCTGCCTGCACCGTCCCGGCGACGAGCTCCTCAACCTGCCGCCCGACGAGCTCGAGCGACTCCTGTTCGACGACGTCCCGTTCCTGGAGGTCGCGCAGCAGGAGCACGACACCTTCGCCCAGATCCTGAGGGACCAGGGCGTCGAGGTGCTCTACCTCGAGAACCTCGTCGCAGAGGTGTTCGACCAGGTCCCCGGCGCCCGCGCCGAGTTCACCGACCAGTACATCGCCGAGGCGGGCATCCGCGGCCAGCACATGCCGCAGATCGTCCGCGAGAAGCTGGACTCCATCGAGGACAACCTCGAGTTCGTCAAGAAGACCATGGCCGGCATGACCAAGGCCGAGATCGACATGCCCCTCACGGCGTCCACGACCCTCGACTCCCTGGTCAACTCCGAGTCCGAGTCCGACCTGATCATCGACCCGATGCCCAACCTCTACTTCACCCGCGACCCGTTCGCGGTCGTCGGCGAGGGCGTCAACCTCAACCGCATGTACTCGGTCACCCGCAACCGCGAGACCCTGTACGGCAAGTACGTCTTCAAGTACCACCCCGACTACAAGGACGTCTCCCTGTACTTCCGCCGCGACTGCCAGTTCCACACCGAGGGCGGCGACGTGCTGAACATCAACGAGAAGACCCTCGCCGTCGGCATCTCCCAGCGCACCCAGGCCGCAGCCATCGACGTCATGGCCCAGAACATCTTCTGGAACTCCGACTCCAAGGTCGAGCGCATCCTGGCCTTCGACATCCCCGTCTCGCGCGCCTTCATGCACCTCGACACGGTCTTCACCCAGATCGACGTCGATAAGTTCACGATCCACCCCGCCATCATGGGCACCCTGCGCGTCTACGAGCTGACCGCCGGCAAGAACCCGGGCGACGTGAACATCCGCCTGATCGAGGACACCCTCGAGCACGTCCTGGAGGACGCCACCGGCGTCGACCAGGTCAAGCTGATCCCCTGCGGCGGCGGCGACCCGATCGCGGCCTCCCGCGAGCAGTGGAACGACGGCTCCAACACCCTGTGCGTCGAGCCCGGCAAGATCTGCGTCTACGCCCGCAACACCGTCACCAACGACGTGCTGTACAAGGAGGGCCTGGACCTTCTCGTCGTGCCCTCCGCCGAGCTCTCCCGCGGCCG
>NZ_QSBB01000008.1:11982-73302 GCF_003465595.1 Collinsella sp. AF05-9 | reverse complement strand
AGGCCCGATTTTGCCTCTTGACAATGTCCTGCTCATATTAAAAGGAACGTCCCAAACTGCAGACAGAAAAAGAACGTCCCCAGGCGCCGGCATTTCAAGAGCACTCATTTAAGTCTGTCCCCAATAAGTGCAATCACTCATGTAAGTCTGTCCCCAATGAGTGGGAGCAATCAGAGACTCTTTGCGAGGGAGGCCGGACGTGGCCTTCCTCGTTTTTATTCATGGACTTTAGTCCGTGCCGCACGGCACGCGCGGCATAGAAAGCCACCCGCTCAGCGGGTGGAGGCCAATTTCCGCTACGCGACAAAAACCTTCCCCCTAGCATGAGGATTGTTCAGGTCATCATGCTAGGGGGAAGGTGATTGCTGTGGCCCAGAAAGCCAACAGCCTCGCGCACACGAAATGGCTGTGCAAGTACCGCATCGCACCGAGGCCAAGCTCATCGCCGCCATCGTCGAGAAGCACCCCGAGGTGCGCTTTGCCGCGAGCCGCACCTCGGCCCACGCCGACCTCTACGACCGCATGGAGCAGGCCCTGTGCGAGCGCGTGGCCAACGCGGTGGATGTCGTCCGCTCCGACATCAGCCCCGCGCTTCTTGTCCACACCGGTCCAAACCTCGTGGGTGTGGCGGTCCAGGGACTCTAGTGGAGGCGGGGCGTCCTGCCCCAAAAACAAATGCAAAAGACGAGCACTTCTTGCCGCTCAATTGGCAAGAAGCGCTCGTCTTTTCTTAACGCGTTGTATGGCGGAGAGAGCGCAAGTTACGCGAGCGCCCTTCTTGCCAGCTCGGCCGCGCCGAGGATTCCTTGGTCGCCGCCGAAGCCCGGGGCGCAGATGTAGCTCTCCATGTCCTTAAGCTCGGCGGTCTGGATGTAGCCACCCAGATATTCGAGGGTCTTCTTGCGGACGATGCCGTAGAGCTGCTCCTGGTGCATCACGCCGCCGCCGAGGACGATGCGGCGAGGCGAGTACATGAGCACGAGGTTCGCGCACATCTGCCCCAGATAATCCCCCTCGAGCGCCCACACCTCATCGTTGTCCGCGAGCTCGGCCGCGGGCTTTCCCCAGCGCGCGGCGATGGCGGGGCCGGAGGCGAGCCCCTCGAGACAGCTCGCGTGGCTCGGGCAGACGCAGCGTCCCTCCTCGGTGGGACGGGTCCTTACCAGCATGTGACCGGCCTCGGGGTGCAGCATGCCGTGAAGGAGTCTGCCCGCGCACATGACGCCCGCGCCCACGCCGGTGCCGATGGTCACGTAGACGGCGTCCTCGAGCCCCTTGCAGCAGCCGAAGACCACTTCGCCGAGGCAGGCAACGTTCACGTCCGTGTCGTAGGCCACCGGAATCCCGAGGGCGTCGGCGAACGCGGCGCGAAGACCATGGCCTCGCCACGCGAGCTTGGGCGTCTGGAGGATGGAGCCGTAGCGCTCGTCGTTGGGGTCGACGCAGGTCGGGCCGAAGGCGCCGATGCCCAACGCGTCCACATCGCGGGCGGTGAACCACTCGATCATCTGCGGGACGGTCTCGGCGGGCGTAAGCGTCGGGGTCTCCATGCGGTCGAGGACCTCGCCGTCGCCGGACACCACGGCACAGACCATCTTGGTCCCGCCGGCTTCGAGGGCGCCGAGCCTCATTTGCTTTTCGCTCATGTGATCCTCCTTACAAAGGGACGCCCGCAGTCATGGTCAACCGCGGGCGCCCATAACGTTGGCTTGTTTCGAGGCGACCCTACCTGGGCACGCGGTCCTGCCTTGCGGCAAACGGGGCGAGCACGGCGTGCGGCTCGCTTTGGTACCAGTAGGCGACGGTGGAGATGTCGTCCTCGCGCTCGTAGAGCTTGATGTCGTCGTTGCCGAGGTCCTGGAACGTCACGCGCAGGTCCTCCTTGAACGAGATCGGGTCGGGAAGGTGCCACCTGTAGAGGCCGTGCCTGGGCAGCGCGTCGTCGTTAGTCGCGAGCATCGGATTCGGGTTCGGCTTGCCCGCGCTGAAGCGGTCGCGCGTGGCGTCGCGCGTCGAGCGGTACGGGTAGCCGGCGAACAGCGTGTTGAAGCACTGCGCCTCGGGCAGCGCGTGGGGCGGCCTGTCGAGGAAGGCCCAGGCACCGCCGAAGTAGTCCTCGGCTCCCGTCGAGGTGACCGTGGGGAACTCCTCGTCGCCGTCGAGGAAGAACTTCATCTCGCCCTCGCCCCACCAATAGCGCTCCAGGGCGCACAGGGCCATGTAGGTGCCGACGTAGTAGCCCTTGCCGCGCACGCCGTCGAGCACGGTGTAGTCGACGCCCCTGCGGGTGCTGCGCTCGCGGTTAAAGCGGGCGTGGAAGTACATGGCGTCGTCCGGCACGTCGGTGAGCGCGTAGTTGAACGTGTAGAAGATGTACTTAATGAACCCGGGGTGCTCGCTCGTAAGCGTGACCTTGGCGTGCTTCCTGAAGGGCATCTCGAAGTAGCAGTTCATGCCGCCCGTCGGGTTCACGCAGATGGGCATCGAGTTGACGATGGCGCGCTCACCGAAGCCGTTGCAGAAGAAGTCGCCGACAGGGCACTCGACCGAGGGGGTCTCCTCGTCGTCCCAGTAGAAGCGCAGCACGAGGTCACGCATGACGAAGCTGCCAGCGGCGGTCTTGTCGGGGACGGTCATCCAGATGTGGCGGATGATGCCGGGGCCCTCGATGTCCGCGAGCGTGATGGTCTCGCCGGACTCAAGGGGCACGCAGCACGAGCCCTTGCGGCCGACGCCGAGGTGGCTGGCCGACATGGCGGCGCGGCCCTTCTCGCCCGTGATGTTCTCGGGGGTGATGGCGCGGCTTTCCTCACCGCCGTGCATCCACACGTCCTTAAGGAACTCTCTCATCGTCGACCTCCTCTATTCGTCGTCGTCGCACTCGGCGGAACTGGCACCGTTCACGTAGATGATCTGCTGGCGCGCCTCGTTGACGAGGGCGTCGAAGTCGAGTTTCTCGTCGGGGCGCGCGAGCGCGACCGTCATGGCGAGCGGGAGGTTGACACCCGCGATCACGTGGATCCGGTCGGAGGCGAAGCGGGAAAAGCGCTGGTTCACGCTGCCGCCGTACGCGTCGGTGAGGACGACGACCTCGTCAGTGCCCGAAAGAGCCGCCTCGACCGCCGCGTCGAGCCCCTCGCCGTTGTCGTTCACGTAGGCGCACACGGCGTTGACGGCGTCGCCCTTACCCGTAAGGAACTCGAGGGTGTCCTTGAAGCCCTGGGCGAGAAGGGAATGGCTCGCCACAACTATCTTTCTCATTGATTCACCAATCTCTTGGGTCGAAGCTAGGCGAGGATGCCGGCGGCGGAGGCGACCATCGCGAGGACGATCACCACGAGGATGAGGGCCGTCATGCTCGCGTTCTTCTTGGTAAGAAGGTAATACGCGCTTCCCGTGATGGCGGCGGGGATCATGGCAGGCAGGATCTTGTCGAGCAGCGGCTGAATCTCCATCGCGACGTCGCCGAAGCTGAAGCTAATCGGGCAGGTGACGCCGATGACCGAGGCGATGAGGCAGCCGACCACGGTGAGGCCGAGCACGGAGGCGGCGGCAGTGAGGTTGGGAAGCTTCTCGCTGAAGTCGGTGACGAGCTTCACGCCCTGCTTGTAGCCGAACTCGAGGGCGTGCATGCGGACCCAGAAGATGGCCAGGATGAGCGCGAACCAGATGCCGGCTCCCACGGGGTTGCCCTCGATGGCCATGTAGGCGGCGATGGAGCCCATGATGGTCGGGATCATGGTCATGAGCAGGGAGTCGCCGACGCCGGCGAGCGGTCCCATGGTGCCGATCTTCAGGTCTTGGACGGCGTCCGCCGCCGCTAGGCCGTCGCGCTCCTCCATGGCCACGCAGGCGCCAAGGATGATGGCGGCGAGCCAAGGCTGGGTGTTGTAGTAGCGGAAGTGGTTGTTGAGCGCTTGCTTATAGTCCTCGTCGTTCGTATAGATCTTCCTCAGGACCGGCGAGAGGGCGTAGGCGACTGAGGCGCCCTGCTGGGTCTGGTAGTTGAAGGTGCACACGCTCATGAGCCAGCGCCAGTTCGCGTTGCGTAGGTCCTTCTTGGTGACCTTGTAGCCGGAGGGCTTGCCCTCGGCGACGGCGGTGATGTTCTCGTTTTCCATGGTTACTCATCCTCTCCGATGAAGGCGTCTGCGGAAGCGTGGGCGGCGAGCTCGGTGTCCCTCTCGGCACGCTGGTAGAACGCAATCGCGAGGGCAACGCCGACGATGGCGGCGCCGATGATGGGCACGTTCAGGAAGGCCGAGAGGAAGAAGCCGGCGAGCAGGTACTGGAAGTACTTGGCGGTTGGCATGTAGCGGAGCAGCATGGCGATACCGACGGCCGGGAGCATCTTGCCGGCGAGGGTGAGGCCGGAGAGGAACCACTGGGGCATGACCTCGAGGAGCCAGTTGACGGCGGGCTGGCCGAGCGTCACGGAGACAAAGACGGGCAGGGCGGCGCACAGGCCGAAGAGCGCGGGGCAGACCCACAGGATGGCGTTCATCTGATTGAACTTACCCTCGTTGCAGAACTTCTGGGACTTCTCGACGACAAAGCCGTTGAGGATCTTGGCGACGACGTCGAGCTGGATGCCGAGCATGCCGACCGGCAGGCCGATGGCGAGGCCCGTGTCGGAGCCCAGGGTCACGCCGTAGGCGGTGGCGATGATGGCCATCGTGCCGTAGTCGGGAATGGAGGAGCCGCCGAAGCCCGCGACGCCGAGCTGCATGAGCTGAATGGTGCCGCCGATGACAAGGCCGGTCTTCCAGTCGCCCATGACGACTCCGGTGATGAGGCCCCAGAAAACGGCGTAATTGACGAAGATCATCGGGATGCCGTAGTAGTCCACGTGCTTGATGAAGGCCAGCAGGGTCAAAAGGACGACCTGCAGGATAGTGAAGTTGACCATATTTCCCCCTTAGATGAGGTCTGCGACGGAGACGGGCTTGTCGGCGGGCACGAACTGGGCCGTCACCTTGACGCCACGGGCGATGAGCGCCTTGTAGCTCTGGACGTTCTCGGCGGAGGCGTAGGCGCGCTGGGTGAGCTGGATGCCGTCCTCCTTGACGAGCGAGCCGCCGACGACCAGCGACGGGAGCTCGACGCCCGACTCGACCAGGCGAAGCATCGTCTCGGGCTCCTTGGCGATGACGAAGACCTTCTCGCGGTCGTACTTGCCCGCGGCGAAGTTCTTGAGCGCGGTCTGCTCGGAGATGATCGAAACGGCCATGCCCGCGGGGCGCGCCATCCTCATGGTGGACTTCAGGACCTCGTCGCCGGCGACCTTGTCGTCGATGACCATGACTCGGGTCGCGCCCGACACCGGGGCCCACTGCGTCACGATGATGCCGTGAAGCAGGCGATTGTCGATTCGTGCCATAACAACACTCATATTTGCTCCTATCAAATGAAGTTTTGCGTTCGGTACTGCCTCGGCGCTATCCGGATTCGCGCCGGGCAAGGGGTTATCGGATTATTGAGGACGCGCGGTCAGCTTGCGGCGGCGCGGGGAAGGTCACTCGTCGAGCAGGAGGTCCGAGGAGCCGAGGCGCTCTTCTCGCGCCGGGGCGGCGCTCGCGCTTATGTAGTCGAAGACATATGCGATCTCGCTTACGGGAACCTCTACGCGATAGCGCGTCGAGATGCTCGAGAAGCTCTGCCTGAAGGACTCGATGAAATCGGCGCGTTCCTCCTCGAAGCGGTCCTGGCCAACGTAGGTCTCAATGGGGTTTCTGGTAACAAGGCGCTCGACGAGACAGCAGAGGTGAACGTAGGGCCCAATGATGGCGTTGCTGCCGATCTTCTCGCATGTCCTACGCTGAAGCTCGTGCACGGCGCTCTCGATCTCATGGAATAGCCGCTCCGGGTCGAGGATGGTGATGGAGCGGATGACGTTCTGCAGCGTCATGTTCGAGAGCAGCTTCTCGTGGAAAGAAGAGAGCTCGGAAGCGTCAAGCCACCTGCCGAACACGGCATCAACCTTAGAGGCGGACGCCGTCGACATGATGTCCTCGAGGGCGACGAAGGGGACGGAGGCGACCCCGGGGTCTCCCGTGCCGATGACGGCGCAGACGCGGTGCTCGGAGAAAACGGCGTCGTTCGACCCGTTCGCGACGAGCTGCTTGAAGGGCCTCGTGAGCAGGCGCGCGCCTATGGTGCGCGGGAGGCTCTGCGAGACGAGCTGGCGTATCCTCTCCGCGGCGTCGACCCCGGACTCGGAGCAGAAGACGATGGCGTCCTCACGGTTGACGCGCTCGATCACCTTGCAGTGCGTCACGCACGCGGCGGTCGCATCGCCAAGAACCTCGGCGATGGACTTGCCGCCGAGCAGCCCGACCCCGATCTCGAGCGCAAGACCGGTAGAGACGTTGTTCACCACGCCGATAGTGGAGTCGGTAACGTTCTCGAGGGCCTTATAGGCCTCCTCCAAGGAGCCCATGTCGACGAGGAACACGACCCCGGTGCAGTAGGAATGGCGGTCGACGAGGCGCTGGAGCGGACCGACGATGTCCTTCAGCTGCTGGTCGTAGGGCATGTCGACAGCCTCGTACACATGCATGCCGAGCATACGGTTCGCCGCGTCGGCGATGCTCGTCGCCGTTGAGTAGCCGTGGGACAAGATGACGCAGAGCGTCCGAAGGGCCTTCGCATCGCGAGACTCCGATGCGACGCACAGCGTCAGAAGCGTCTTCGTGAAGTGATCGAGCGAGATTCCCAGCGCCCCTTCCACGTCTGCGGCGACCTGATCGGAGACACTCGAGGCAAACGGCAATTCGGAGGTCACGGCACCGAGGAGATGGGAGATTTGCTCCGCACAGGCAGACTTTCGCTTAGCCAGGCCGATACCCGGCCACAACTGCAGGCAAATCTCCTGGGCCAGTAGAAAAGCGACCTTCCTCGAAAGCTCGATGCCATAAGAAGAGCCTGCGTCGGCAAGGACCGCGCCCACGACGCGCTCGAAGGCGCGCGACCTCGAGGAGGCGACGCCGTGGTCGAAGATCAAGTGATCCTCAACGCCGCGCACAGCGGAGACAGCTTGCGAGACAAGCTCGGAGACAGAGAGCTCCCCGGCGCAGAATCGCTCATCGAGGGAGCACAGGGCATCGAGCGCCTGCTCGACCGGCCCTGTGCTCTCGGCGGCATCCAGAGACGCGTCGATCAGAACGCCATCGTCGGGCTGTTGATCGATCTGCGCGGAGGAGAGGAGCCCGCTGGGAAGAAGATACGGGCGAACGACGACGTAGTCGCCCTCGCGATTGAGGAACGCTTTGGCACAGCAGTTCGTCACGCAGGCGCGCAAGCCGGCGATGTTATCGGAAAAGTCCGCGTTCACGAGGCAACGGTATGCGCCGCGGCTGATCTTCACATCAGAACCGATTCGGCACCCCTCGCTGCGCAGGAAGCTCAAGATGAGATCCTCGCGCTCCTCGGGGGTCCGCTCCTTGAGTGAGGGGACGCGGGCACAGATGGGCATTTTGCTGTAGGCCGAGGAAACCTTCAGGTCATCGGCGGAAAGCGTCGTCGAAAGAACGAGGCGAGCGCGCGGCGCATCCTGGGAGGCATCGAGCCCGAGGGCCGTCGCAAGGCAGTGCTCCATCGCAGAGGGAGAGAGTGCCTCGATGCCGTTGACAAAGACCACACCCCCGCGCGCTTTCGCGATCGACTCGTTAAGAAGCCCGTTGAACGAGGCGGCGTCCGGGACCCCGGCGCAGTCGATGCGCACATAGGAGGAGTCGCGGGACAGCAAGCCCTGGTTCTTGCCGTACTCGTACACAAGGCGAGAAAGGAAAGACTTACCGACACCCACGCCGCCGCTCAAGAGGATGGGCAGGCCAAACGGAGGGTACTGAACCGCAGCCTTGCACTGCTCGACAACGGAGCTGAGGCTCATGTCGAAGCCCACGGCACGCGCGAAGTCGCGGTGATCGGCGATTCCCGTCGCCTGGATGAGGTCGGCGAGCGAGGCGTACTCGCTTGCAGAGAGCTTTACCTGAAAACGCTTCTGGAACGCGCGGCGATGAAAATAACGGACAGGCCTGCCCGCCACCTTAACCACAAGACCGGCGCGAACAAGGTCGTTGAGGTACTGGCTCGCCAGGCTCCTGGAGATGATGAGCGTCTCGGCGATGTCGGAGGTGGACAGACGGGCAAGGTCGTCGAGCGAGACGGCAGAGGTGAGGGCCTCGAGATGCTCGAGAATCCTGTCCCTCATGTCGACGGGTTTCTTTGCCAAGCTGTCCTGTGTGGTCTTGTCCATGACTTCTTACCTCCTCGTACAAGGAGTATAAGGGGAGAACAGAGAACGGAAGGGGGCGCGTGGGGGAATCAACAGCTCCGAGGAAAAGTCCACCACTTGAGGGGCAGAAAACAACGGCCATTGAACATTCAGGGCCGACGCTCAACACTTCGGCTCGACACTTCGCTTTGGAAAGGGCCCGGCGCGCCGGGGTCCCAACATAAAGAAGGGCCCCGGCGCGCAGGGCCTAAAGCTTAACCATGCGCGCGGCGATGCGGGCGCAGTCGCAGGCGGCCTTCTTCTCGAAGGTGTTGTAGTCGACGACCCGGCCCTCGGCGCAGGGCTTGTCGCTGATGGCGCGCACGACGACGAGGGGCACGCCGTTGAGATAAGCGGCCTGCGCGATGGTGCAGCCCTCCATCTCGCAGCACAGGTCGCCGAAGGTCGCGAGGATTCGCTCCTTCTGTTCCGCGGGCGAGACGAACTGGTCGCCGGAGACGACGCGGCCCTTGAGGACCTTAATGTCGGGGGCGACGGCGGCCGCGGCGGCGCACGCCGCCAGCAAGGGCCGGAACGGATCGCGCAAGATCAAGGCGTCGCCCGGGAGGTCGGGCGTTACCGTCAGCCGGCGCCGCGTCTGCCGCATCATGAGGGAGAACGGCCTGGCCGGCGCATACGGCAGGAAGAGGTTCAAGGTGCACCCCGGGGCGGTCAACGAGGCCGACGTGTCGAACGTCGTCGCGCGCGGCTTCGGCGGCAGGGCGCCGTGCACCCATATATGCAGCGACTTGGCCTGCGTGCGCGTCGGGGCGTCGTGGAACTACGTCTGCCTGCTCGTCGACCTCTGCAACGGGGAGATCGTCGGCCACTCCGAAGGACCGAGGAGGGACGCGCGAGCTCCGAGTCAAGCTCTTGGATTACGTGCACTGGTACAACAACTTCAGGATCCACTCGACGCTGGGCTACATGTCGCCGGTCGAGTTCAGGGAGGCGGGGCCGTCCCTCCCGGAATCGTCCAAATAAGTGTTGCCAATCCATAGCCAATCCAGCCATCATCTTCGCGAAGGCGGACGTCAGGAAAAGCTCGGCTTGAGCTCGGTCGGACGCGGTCTGTGGGGCATCATTCAGGCTCAGGGGGTCTCCTTGTCTTCTTCGGTCGCAACCTGAATGATAGGGACGGCCCCTTCTCTCTTTCCCCTTCGTTTTCGACGCGTCACCCTCTCGGCGGGCTTAAGGCCCGCGCTCGCGGGTGCAGGGGCTACGCCCAAACCCCAAAAACGTAACGCCGTGCTCGAAGCGTTTCCGGACGTCAGCGTAATCTCAAATCCCGTTCGTCAACTCATGGGCAAGCCACCTGAGACTACTCATTTCTCCTACTGGCAATGAAGACCTGCGACCTGCAGTTTTGCAAACTGCTTGAAAGCCACATGCGTTGATTCACTTCCTATTGCAGCTGGCGGCTTGCACGCGAAAAGGCATTTAAGTTTCAAAACGGGCGTTTTCGGCGCTATCGAGCCTCCAAAGGCATCCCGCCGCGCCCTTTGGGACAAAAACAAAAACTCAAAGCCCTGAGTTCGAAAATAGTTTTTGGAGTTGTCCCGACTTTTGTCCCCGAAGCCGACGAAACGCGACAGGGTATCACCTGGCGGCACTCGATTCGAGACGGCACCGAAAACTGGATGCAACCGGAATGACGGGACGGCAGAACCGAAGCCATCGAGTGGGGATAGAAAAAGGCCCGGGTGCCGTGGCATCCGGGCCTTTGCTAGCAACTTGATGTTGCGGGCAGCTTAGAACTTGTGGCCGCACTTCTTGCAGACGCGCAGCTTGTTCTTGCCGTCCTTCTCGTGACCGACGCGGGTAACCTTACCGCACTCGGGGCAGACGAGATTGACGTTGGAGGCGTCGATGGGAGCCTCCTGCGAAACGATGCCGCCCTGCTGGTTGGCAGCGTTGGGCTTGACGGCCTTCTTGACGACCGAAACGCCCTCGACAACGACCTTGTTCTCGGCGGGGAGAGCACGCAGGACAACGCCCTGCTTGCCGCGATCCTTACCAGAGAGAACCTGGACCTTATCGCCCTTCTTGATATACATATATCTCCCCTAACTACAGGGTCTCGGGAGCGAGCGAGACGATCTTCATGTACTTCTTGTCACGAAGCTCGCGAGCGACGGGCCCGAAGATACGGGTGCCGACGGGCGAACCATCGTTGTTGATGACAACACAGGCGTTCTCATCAAAGCGAATGTAGGAGCCATCCTTGCGGCGGATCTCCTTAACGGTGCGAACGACGACGCAACGGACAACGTCCTTCTTCTTGACGTTGGCGCCAGGGGTAGCCTCCTGGACAGCACCGATGAACACATCGCCGATGCCTGCATAACGACGCTTGGAACCGCCAAGCACCTTGATGCAGCGAATCTTGCGAGCGCCGGAGTTGTCGGCGACGTTCAGCATGGTTTGCATCTGAATCATGGTAGATGTTCCTCCGAACTAAGAACCGAAGAGAGGTGCGCAGCCTGTATACGGCCCGTGGTATGCAAGCCAGGCATACGCACATCTTCGGAAACGTACAAGTCGTAAGAGCGACTGCTTATTTAGCGCGCTCGACGACCTCGATGAGGCGCCAACGCTTCATCTTGGACATAGGACGGGTCTCCATAACGCGGACGGTGTCGCCCACGCCAGCCGTGCACTCCTCGTCGTGAGCGTGCAGCTTCTTGGAGCTGGTCATCATCTTGCCGTACTTGGGGTGACGCTTGCGCTCGGTGATGGTGACAACAATGGTCTTGGCACCGGAGACGGAGGTAACGACACCCGTACGGACCTTACGCGAGTTACGCGAATCAGTCATGTTCTCTCCTTAGGTCCTACTCGGCGACAGCGGACTTCTCCGCTGCGATCTCGCGGGCGCGCTGCTCCGTGAGGACGCGAGCGATGTCCTTCTTCACGGTGTTGACGCGAGCGGTGTTGTCCAGCTGGCTGGTGGCCATCTGGAAACGAAGGTTAAAGAGCTCGGCGCGCATTTCCTTCAGCTTCTCAACGAGCTGAGCGTCCGAGAGCTCACGAATCTCTGCGGGCTTCATTAGTTCTCCTCCTTGGCGGCGGCGGCGTCCTCAGCAGCCCACTTGGCCTCGAGAGCGGCCTCCTCAGCCATCTCCTTCTCGATGCGCTGCTCAGCGTTCTTGGCAGCAACAATCTTGGTCTTGATGGGAAGCTTGTGCTGTGCAAGACGCAGAGCCTCGCGAGCGACCTCCTCGGGCACGCCCTTGACCTCGAACATGATGCGGCCGGGCTTGACGACGGCCACCCACTCCTCGGGATTTCCCTTACCAGAACCCATGCGAGTCTCGGCAGGCTTCTTGGTGATGGGCTTATCGGGGAAGATCGTGATGTAGACACGACCGCCACGCTTCATGTAGCGGGTCATGGCAATACGAGCGGCCTCGATCTGACGGTTGGTGATCCAATGGGCCTCGAGAGCCTGGATACCAAACTCGCCGAAATGCAGCTCGGTATTACCCTTGGCCTGGCCCTTCATGGAGCCACGCTGCACCTTGCGGTGAAGAATACGCTTAGGGGCAAGCACTACTGACCCCTCCTCTCGGAGTTACGACGACGAGGACGGGAAGAGCCCTCGAGTGCAGGGTTGGGAACAGGCTGGCCCGGGAGCTTCTCGCCCAGGTAGATCCAGACCTTCACGCCGCAAGCGCCCATGGTGGTGCTGGCGACAGCCGTGCCGTAGTCGATCTTGGCACGGAGGGTGTGCAGAGGCACGCGACCCTCGCGGTACCACTCACGACGGCCCATCTCGGCACCGCCGAGACGACCGGAGCACTGGATACGGATGCCCTTAGCGCCGGCCTTGCGGGCAGACTGGACAGCCTTGCGCATAGCGCGACGGAAGGCAACGCGGCCCTCGAGCTGCTCGGCGATAGACTGAGCAACGAGGTTGGCGTCGAGCTCGGGGCGCTTGATCTCGACAACGTCGACGGAGAGCTGGCCCTTGGAGACGCCAGCGACCTTCTCGAGCTCGGTGCGGAGGGTATCGATCTCGGCACCCTTCTTACCGATGACAACGCCGGGGCGAGCGGTGAGGATGATGACCTTCACCTTGTCGCCAGCGCGCTCGATCTCGACGCGGGAGACAGCTGCGCGGGAAAGACGCTTCTCGAGGTACTTGCGGATCTCGAGATCGTTACCGAGGGTCTTAGCGTAATCCTTCTCTGCGAACCAGCGGGAGCGCCAGTTCTCGGTGATGCCAAGACGGAAGCCGGTGGGGTAGACTTTCTGACCCATACAGCTTTACGCCTCCTTTCGAGGAGCAACGACGACGGTGATGTGGGAAGTACGCTTCAGAATGCGAGAAGCGGAACCCTTGGCGCGGGGACGGATGCGCTTAAGCGTCGGACCCTCGTCAACATAGGCAGCGGCGACAACCAGGTTGTCGGCACGCAGACCGTTGTTGTTCTCGGCGTTCGCAACGGCGGAACGGAGAACCTTCTCGACATCCACGGCGACGGCGCGGTCGCAGAAGTGGAGGATGTCGAAGGCCTGAGCGACAGGCTTGCGGCGGATCAGATCGACCACCAGGCGGGCCTTGCTGGGGGAAACACGCACGTACTTAGCGACGGCGCGAACCTCGGTGGCCTCAGTTTCAATAGACTTAGTTGCCATTTACGGTTAACCCCCTATTTGGCCTTGTGGCCACGGAACGTACGAGTCGGCGCGAACTCGCCGAGCTTGTGACCAACCATGGACTCGGTAACATACACGGGCACATGCTTGCGGCCGTCGTGGACGGCGATGGTGTGACCAACCATCTCGGGGAAGATGGTGGACGCGCGGGACCAGGTCTTCACGACGTCCTTCTTGCCAGCCTCGTTCATCGCGGTGATACGCGAGAGAAGGCGAGTCTCCACGAACGGGCCCTTTTTGAGACTTCTGCTCATAAGTGCTTTCTCCTAAAACTCGGTATCCGAAATTACTTCTTACGGCGACGAATGATGTGCTGGTTCGAGACCTTCTTCTTCTTGCGCGTACGAAGGCCCTTCGTCGGCTTACCCCAGGGGGTAACAGAGGGACGACCAGAGGTGTGGTTCTTGCCCTCGCCACCGCCGTGCGGGTGGTCGACAGGGTTCATGACGGTACCGCGGACGGTCGGGCGCACGTTCATGTGACGCTTACGGCCGGCCTTGCCGATGACGATGTTGGCGTGATCGGCGTTGCCGACCTCACCGACGGTGGCGCGGCAGGTAACGAGGATGCGGCGCATCTCGGAGGAAGGCATACGGACGATAGCGTACTTGCCCTCCTTACCCATCAGCTGGCAGGAATTACCGGCGGAACGGGCGATAGCAGCGCCCTTGCCCGGCTGGAACTCGACGGCGTGGATGAGCGTACCGACGGGGATGTCGGCGAGGGGCAGAGCGTTGCCCGGCTTGATGTCGGCGTCAGAACCGGACATGATGGTCTGACCGACCTCGAGGCCCTTGGGGGCCAGGATGTAGCGCTTCTCACCGTCAGCGTAGTGCAGCAGAGCGATGCGAGCGGAACGGTTCGGATCGTACTCGATCGTGGCAACCTTGGCGGGCACGCCGTCCTTGTTGCGCTTGAAGTCGATCACGCGGTAACGACGCTTCACGCCGCCGCCCTGGTGGCGGGTGGTGATGCGGCCGTTGTTGTTACGACCGGCCTTCTTGGGCAGGGGCTCGAGAAGAGACTTCTCGGGCTTGGTGCAGGTGATCTCGGAGAAATCGGAGATCGTCTGCCAACGCCTACCAGCGGAGGTCGGCTTAAGGTGCTTTACAGCCATTACAATCCCTTTCAATAGGAATCCGTTAGCCATCGCAGACAGGGATTCGAGGTTCTGCCTCGGGTGCGATGACACCGGACGTATACACGGTTCCGGGCGTGTCCATTTTATACGCCCGAAACCTTGAGCTCTCGCCTCCCCTATTTGGGAGGCATGAGCTCACTCAACAGCAGCGAGTCTTAGGCCTGGTTGCCAAAGACCTCGATGGTGTCGCCCTCGGCCAGCGTGACGATGGCCTTCTTCCAAGAACGGGTCTTGCCGGCGACATAGCGCACGCGCTTGGTCTTGGGCTTGACCGTCAAGGTGTTCACGCGAACGACCTTGACGCTGAAGATCTCCTCGACAGCGTCCTTGATCTGATACTTGTTAGCATCCTTGGCGACCTCGAACGTGTACTTGTTCTGCTCCATGCCGGAGAAGGAACGCTCGGACACGATCGGACGGATGATGATCTCGTGGGCGGTCATTTATGCAAGCACCTCCCCGAAGTGAGCGGCGATGTCGGCGGGCATCAGCACAGCGTTGTTGTTGACGAGATCGTAGGTGTTGGCCTCGTCAGCGGTGATGATGAACGTCTTGGGAATATTGCGGAACGACAGGTAGGCGTTGACGTCCTCATCGCGAACGATGATGGTCAGACGCTTGCCCTCAAGGCCAAGAGCCTTGAGCATGGCAACGGCAGCCTTGGTGGAAGGCTTCTCGAAGCCGTAGTCGTCGACGAGCACGAGCTCGCCATCGGCCAGCTTGGCGGACAGCGCGGAGCGCATAGCCAGCTTGACCTCCTTGTTGTTCATACGCTTAGCGTAGGAACGGGGCTTGGGGGCGAAGACAACGCCACCGTGACGCCACTGGGCAGCACGGATGGAACCCTGGCGGGCACGGCCGGTGCCCTTCTGACGCCAAGGCTTCTTGCCGCCACCGGAAACCTCAGAGCGGCCCTTAGCGGACTGGGTGCCCTGACGCCAAGAGGCCATCTGGCACTTGACGATGTGGTGCATAACGTGGATGTTCGGCTCGATGCCGTACACCTCAGCGGCGAGCTCGGCCTCGGCGACCTTCTTGCCCTCGCTGTTCTTTACTTCAAACTTTGCCATTTAAGTGTTCTCCTTGGTATGACGCTGGGCTAAATGGGCTGGGCCCTTAGGCCATACGGATGGCGACGAGACCATTCTTGGCACCCGGGACAGCGCCCTTGACCAAGATGAGGTTCTGCTCGGCATCGATGCGGACAACGGAAAGGTTCTTGACGGTAACGCGCTCGTTACCCATGTGACCGGCCATCTTGACGCCCTTGAGGACGCGCGCAGGATAGGCGCACTGACCGATAGAACCGGGGTGACGCTGGAAGTGAGAACCATGCGTCATAGGACCGCGGCGCTGACCCCAGCGCTTGATGCGACCCTGGAAGCCCTTACCCTTGGAGGTACCGATGACGTCGACCTTCTCGACATCAGCGAAATCAGCGACGGTGACGACCTCGCCGACCTTGTGCTCCTCGCCGTTCTCGACGCGGACCTCACGAAGGAAGCGGACAGGCTCGACGCCAGCCTTGGCGAAGTGACCAGCCATGGGCTTGTTCACGTTCTTGGCCTTGATGTCGCCGAAACCGATCTGGACGGCGTCATAGCCGTCGGTTGCCTGAGTTTTAACCTGCGAGACAGCGCAGGGGCCAGCCTGGATGACCGTGACGGGAACGACGTTATCGTCCTCGTCCCAAACCTGGGTCATGCCAATCTTGCGGCCGAGAATCATGCTGATCAAGATATGATCCCAACTCTCGCGTGGTCTTGGGACAATGCGTACACCACCGAGCGTACGCCCCTAGAGGACCACTACTTACACGACGTGCTCCCCAGTCTTGTATTGCGCCCGGACTACCTGACAACCCTATTAAGCAGGCATTTTGTCCAGCCAGAATACTCCCCTGGTTTCACACAGCTGTTTAGTATACACGGCTGCGGGCGTATCCATCGAGATTCATATTTCACTCACATTGTTTACGCAGGTAAAGTGCGTGGATGGCTCCCGAGCACGGCGGAGGGCCGGAGAAATATATTAAGGTCCCTGCTCTACAGTCCTGCGCAAGACGGAGAGCACATTAAGTGCTCTCCTTTGCGTGCGGAACTCGCGATGACCTTAATATATTTCTCCGGCCCTCCGCCGTGCTCGGGAGACGACACGTTGATGTCTGCTTAACTCTGCTCGCTCAGGCTAATGACTTTGTTGGGGGTCCACTATTTGCTGGAGGGTGAACTTGCATTGCATTGGCTCGCCCTCTACTTGTGGCTCCGCCTCATCAAAATCGAAAATCATAATGGCGCAGTTGGGGAGTTTTGTTGGGAGCTCGAAGCCCTCTGGGGCTGCAGCCTTGATGAATTGGCGGCTGGCGCTGCCGTGGCTTACTGCTAGGAGGGTTTCGATGCCCTCGGCGCCCATGAGATTGGTGAGGGTGCCCACCATGCGCTCCTGCAGGGCATGGCTTCCTTCTCCGCCAAATGGGATCAGGTCCTCGCCGGGGTCCCAGACGTCGGTGGGTAGGGCGTCGTGGGGGCCTTCTTCGAAGGTGCCGTAGCTGCGCTCGATGATGCCTTCGCAGGGCTCGACTGCTGTGTCCGGGCCGAGGAGCTCGCATGCGACGAGCTGAGCCGTGTCCATGGCTCGGTCTAAGGGCGAAGAGACCACTTTGTCGGGGACGACGCCGTGGGCTTTGAGCCATGCGGCTGCCATTCCCGCTTGCTTGCGGCCCAGATCGGTCAACGGAGAATCGCAGCGGCCCTGGACGAGCTTTTTAACGTTGAATTCTGTCTGACCGTGGCGGAGTAGATATAGACGCTTCATGCTCTCCCCTTCTGTATAACTTGCTTTGCTGGCACAGCCCTACTCGTGGGTATGGCCTACGTAGTCTTCGTCGATCGTGATCTTGGCGACCGACTTGGGATATTCCGATTCGACCCGTTTCGCCAGCGCGCGCTTCAGGTCCTCGGCGCTCATCGCCAAATCCGAGGGACGTACGCAGTCAAAGATCACGTTGGTATGCGTGGGGCCCGGAACACAGCGTAGGTCGTGGATCGAGAGGCGGCTATCAATCTCTTGAGCCATAGCGTTGATGCGCAAGCGCATGCTCGCCACTTTGGGGTCGTCGGTCACGATGGGGTCGTAATGGAGCGTGACGATCATGCCGTCTTCGTTCCTAAACGACTGCTCGATGTTATCGAGCGTGTCGTGGCTTTCCAGCGGGCTTGCCTCGGCCGCCATCTCGGCGTGCGCGCTTGCAAACTTCCTGCCCGGACCGTAATCGTGAACCATTAGGTCATGAACACCCAAAACGCCGGGGTAGCTCATGATCTTGTCTCGAATGTGCTTGACCAGCTTTGGATCGGGTGCCTGGCCCAAAAGCGGGCTCACCGTATCCTGGATGAGCTCAAAGCCGCTCCAGCCAATATAGGCGCCAACGGCAAGGCCGACCCATGCGTCAAGATTGATGTGCGTCACCTGCGAAACAATTGCGCACGCCAGCACAGCACCCGTAGCTAGGACATCGTTCTTTGAGTCCCGAGCGGTCGCATGCAGCGTCTCGGACTCAATGCGATCGCCGAGCTTTTGGTTGAGGGCCGCCATCCAGAGCTTAACAATCATCGAAAGCACCAAGACTGCCACCAGGGCAAGCGAGAACTCGACAGGTTCGGGGTGGATGATGCGCTCAACCGAGGACTTCACCAGCTCAACGCCAATCAGCAGCACGAGCGCCGCCACGACCAGACCCGAGAGATACTCGTAGCGGCCATGTCCGTAAGGATGCTCGGGGTCGGCCGGCTTGCCCGCCAGCTTAAAGCCAAGCACGCTCACGATGTTCGAGCTGGCATCGGACAGGTTGTTCATGGCGTCCGCCACAATCGAAACCGATCCCGACAGCACGCCAATTGCACCCTTCGCAGCGCAAAGCGCAACATTGGCGAGAATACACACTATGCCCGTCAACGTTCCCACGCGCGCACGGTCGCCCTGCGCACGACGAACAATCCACTCGACCATCCTCATCAGTCCCCACGGTACTACCTATATATCTATTGCTCAAACGGATTGTAGTGTAGCCACTTTGTCCTCCAGATACAAAAAGGCCGCAGCCCACACGGGCCGCAGCCTTGGAATATGACAAAGGAATCGTCCTTTTGTCGCACAGATTTATGCGCTTGCTTCAGCAGCGCTCGCCACTGTTTCGAGCGAATCAGCTGCGTCTTCTGCCGCCTGCATCTTTGTCGGCACCACGCCAAAACAGCAGCTCAGCGCCGCAGACACCGCAAATGCTGCGCCGCCGGCAGCGCAGCACCACAGCAGATTCGAGATGCCGCCCGTGGCAAAGCCAATGACCATGAGGACATTCGTCATACCGATGGTATAAGCCGTAACGTGGCCCACGGCCGCAACAAGGCCTCCGACGGCGCCGCCAACGGCCATGCACGTCAGACACCTGCCATATTTAAAGCCGCATCCGTACAGCGCTGGCTCGCTTACGCCGCCAAGAATCCCCGAGATTGAATAGCCCAGCATGAGCGCCTTCTCGTCCTTATCCGCAACGCGGAGCGACGCGCCAAAGGGCATACCCCAAACGGCGAACGTTGCCATCGTCGCGGCGATCAGGATGCACGAATCCGTTCCCACACTCATAAACTGCGCATAGGCGAGCGATAGGACAACGTTGCTGACACCCGCGATCTTAAGAAACTCCCAGCCCGCGGCAAGCCCCATGAGCGTGAGCAGCGACACGATGCCACCGGAATTGCCAAGCATAAACATAAGCTGTCCCAACAGCATGCCCAGATAGCTGCCTGCCGGCGCCGTAACACACAGCGACACCGGAACCATGACAAGCATGGTTGCAAACGGTACAAAAGAAAACGCCACAGCCTGAGGGATAGTGCGCTTAAAGAAACGCTCCACCTGCCATAGCACGGGCACCGAGATGAGAACCGGAATAACAGTCGTCGTGTAATCGTTGACCGGCGCGGGAAGTAGATCATACACGAAAGTCATCGATGCCCCCGTCGTCGATGCGGCATCAACGAGCTTAAGCAGATCGGGCACAATCAATACGCCGCCCAGCATCATGCCCAGCTGCTCCGAGCAACCGAGCTGGCGGGCAGCGGCCCAACCAAGATAGATGGGCAAAAAGTAATAGCCGGCGTTATACAGCCAGCTGTAAAACAGGCGATAGATTTCGGAATCGGCAGGCCATAGACCAAGCATGCCTTCGCCCATAATGACGGCAACGGTGCGGAACAGCGCCGCGCAGACAATAAACGGCAACGCCGACATCATGCTTTTGGACAGATAGTCCACCACGGCCATGGCGTTTGATGAAACCGTCGTTGTAAACGAGGTGTTAGAAACTTGTGACATGGAACGCCTTTCCCAATGTGACATGTGGACTGTCCCTTTGTCACATCGTGCGGTACTGACCGATTGCGCGGTACTTTTCGTAGCGGAGGTTTGTGAGGGTCGCGTCGTCGAGCTGCCCAAGCGTATCGAAGGCATCAAATGCCGAGGACATGACGACACCGGCGATCTCCTCATGCGACAGGCCCCTATCGTCAACAATGCCGTCGATGATGCCGAGCGCCAACAGATCGGGGGCCGTGAGCTTAAGCGCCTCAGCGGCCTCATTCGCGCGCTCGGTATCCTTCCACAGGATCGACGCACAGGCCTCGGGGCTCACGACCGAATAGGCCGAGCTCGAGAGCATCAGGATGCGGTCGGCCACGGACAGCGCCAGCGCGCCACCAGAGCCGCCCTCGCCTGTCACCACCGAGACAATCGGCGTCTTAAGGCCGCTCATCTCCATGAGATTCTGGGCAATCGCCTCGCCCTGGCCGCGCTCCTCGGCACCGATGCCGCAAAACGCGCCCGAAGTATCAACCAGGCACAGAACCGGCCGACCAAATTTCTCGGCTTGGTGCATCAGGCGACGTGCCTTGCGGTAGCCCTCGGGATGTGCCATACCAAAGTTGCGACGCATGCGCTCTTTGGTCGTGGTACCGCGCTCGATGGCGATAACCGTCACGGGTCGCCCGTCTTTCCAGCCGATGCCGCCCACCACGGCAGCATCGTCGCCAAAGTAGCGGTCGCCGTGCAGCTCTACGAATCCGTCGAGACCCAACGAGATCATCTCGCCTGCCGTGGCGCGGTTCGCCGAGCGAGTCTGTTTGACGATTTCGAGCGCGCTTTTTGGTGCGGCCGAGCGCTTAAACAAGTGTCCCAGCTTTTTGTCGCGACGACCCGTATGCACGATCTCATGCGGTGCCCCCAGGCCGGGCGCGTGCCCTTCGTGCAGCGCCAGCAGCTCGCCTACCGTGAGCGCAATCTCACCACGCGGAACAACGGCATCGCAAAAGCCGTGCTCCAGCAAAAACTCGGAGCGCTGGAATCCCTTGGGCAGGCGCTTGTGCATGTTCTGCTCGATCACGCGCGGGCCAGCAAATGCCGTCAGGGCATCGGGCTCGGCCAGGATAATGTCGCCCTCCATGGCAAAGCTCGCGGTTACGCCTCCGGTCGTGGGGTCGGTGAGCACCGTGATATACAGGCCGCCCGCCTCGCTGTGGCGCCTAACCGCCGCAGAAATCTTGGCCATCTGCATAAGCGAGGTCACGCCCTCTTGCATGCGCGCACCGCCCGAAACGGTAAAGCCGACGACTGGCAATCCCAGCTCGGTCGCACGCTCAAATGTGCGACAGATCTTTTCGCCCACCACAGAACCCATCGAGCCCATCATAAAGTTGGCGTCCATAAAGAAGAGAGCTGTATCGCAACCGCAGATTTTGCCCCTGCCGCACACAACGGCATCGCGCTCGCCCGAACGCTCGCTCACGCTCTTGAGTTTGTCGGCATAACCGGGAAACGAGAGGAAGTCCTCCGACGCCAGATTGGCATCCCATTCCTCAAACGTGCCCTCGTCGACCGTCATGCGCATGCGCGCGCGACCGCTCACGCGAAAGTGTTTGCCGCAACGGGGGCAGACCTCGAGGTTGTCGTGCAGGCGTGCCTCATCGATCACACGGCGGCAATCCGGGCACTTGATAAACACGTGGCGCGCGGGAAACTCGGCGCACGACTCGGTTATCGGCCCCTCGAGGACGTTGACCGTCTTCGCTTTTCTATTCATCAGCATAGAGATGCCCCATCAGATCGGTGTGATACATGCCCAACAAGAACTCGTCGTTTGCCAGCACGTCGAGCTGAAGCTCGCTGTTTTCGCTCACGCCCTCAATCACGAGCTCGCCCAGGGCCGAACGCATCTTGCGAATGGCGCCGTCACGCGTGGGCGCACACACGATGAGCTTGCCAAGCATGGAGTCGTAGTACGGCGGAACGTTCGCACCGGTAAACATGGCGGAATCCCAGCGCACGCGCGGACCACCCGGCACACGCAACGCGGTGACCGTTCCGCATGACGGCAGAAAGTCCGGCGTTTCGGCATTGATGCGGCACTCCATGGCGTGGTTGCGAACCGGCATGTCCTCCTGCTCAAAGGGCAGAGGCTGGCCGGCTGCCACGCGCAGCTGCCACTTGACCAAGTCGGTATCAGTCACAAACTCCGTAACCGGATGCTCCACCTGCAAGCGCGTGTTCATTTCCATGAAGTAGAAACTGCCGTCGTCCGAATACAGGAACTCGATGGTACCGGCTCCTTCGTAGCCGACGGCACGAGCCAGGTCACGCGCTGCCTTGTGCATGCGAGCACGAATGTCGTCGCGTCCGTCGAGGCACGGCGCGGGGCTCTCCTCGATCAGCTTTTGGTTGCGACGCTGAACCGAGCACTCGCGCTCGCCGAGCGAAAACACATGGCCCTGCTTATCGGCCATAATCTGCACCTCGACATGGTGCGCCGGCGCGACGAACTTCTCCATGTAGCACTCGCCGTCGCCAAAGACGGCCTCGCCCTCGGCACGCGCCTCGATGAACGCCTTTGCCGCATCTTCCACGCGCTCGACCTTGCGAATACCGCGGCCGCCACCGCCTGCGCGCGCCTTGATGAGCACGGGACAGCCGATGCGCTCGGCCTCGGCTGTTGCCTCCTCGGGACTTTTGAGCAAATCGCAGCCCGGCACGATGGGCACGCCCGCCGCGGCAGCCGTTCGACGTGCGGCGTCCTTGTCGCCCATGCTGTCGATGACCTCGGCCGAAGGACCGACAAACGTCAGGCCATACTTGTCGCAGTCGCGCACGAAGCTCGCCTTCTCGGAGAAAAAGCCATAGCCGGGATGAATTGCCTTGGCGCCCGACTTTACGGCACAGGTGAGCACGGCATCGTCGTTGAGGTAGCTCTCGGCAAGACGCGGGCCACCGATGCAATACGCCTCGTCGGCAAGCTGCACGTGCAGCGCGTCCGCATCGGCCGTGGAATAAACGGCGACGGTCTTGATGCCCATATCGCGGCACGCACGGATAACACGGACCGCGACTTCGCCGCGGTTGGCGATGAGCACTTTGTCGAACATGAGCCTTCCTTAACTTTCGTGCATGAGTGCAAAAGACATATCGGCGCGGCAGCAAACCTCACCGTTGACGCTCGCAGTACCCGTCGCAAAGCGGAACGGCCCGCGCGCACGCGTGATGTTGCACACCAGATCAACCGTGTCGCCCGGGCGCACCGGACGCTTAAAGCGCACCTTATCGAGGCTCGTATAGAACGGCGTCGCGCCGCGCGCCTCCTCGTCGCCCATCAGCAGCACGCAACAGTTTTGGGCGAGCATCTCGCACTGAATCACGCCGGGGACTACCGGGTTTCCCGGAAAATGCCCCTGCAAAAAGTACTCGTCACCCGTAATCGTGATCTTGCCGTGGGCCTCGTCGCCCACCAGCTCGGCTTCGTCGAGCAAAAGCATCGGCTCGCGATGCGGCAACAGCTTCTTGAGCTCTTCTTTGTTCATGGACATCACCTATCCGATCCTCATAAGGCAACTGCCGAACTCCACGAGGTCGCCGTCGGCCACGCAGATCTCGAGCACCTCGCCGTCTGCCTCGGCCGTCACCTCGTTGAGAACCTTCATGGCCTCGATGATGCAGAGGGTCTCACCGGCCTTGACCTTGGAGCCCACGTGCACAAACGGCTCGTCGCCCGGCGCCGGGGCAGCATAGAAAACGCCGACCATGGGAGCGGTCACCTCGGTGCCCTTGGGCTCCGGTGCGGCGGCAGGCGCCTGCGCGGCGGGCTCCGGTGCGGCGGCAGGCATGGCGACAGGAGCCACCGCCGGAGCAGTCACGGCACCCGGCATAGGCATGGGCACGGCAACCGGCTGCGCGGCGCTCGCGCGCTCGAGTTCGACCGCGGTGCCATCGGGCTCCTCAACGCGTACGCGCGTGAGGCCGCGGTCCTCCATAACATCGGCTATCTCGGCAAGTCTTTTGGAATCCATGCTCTAGCTCCTCGTATATCTACGCAGCGCGATGGCGGCATTGTGCCCGCCAAAGCCCAGGTTGGTCGAAAGCGCCCAGGTAAGGTCGACGCGAACCGCGCGATTAGGCGTGTAGTCAAGATCGCAGGCGGGATCGGGCGTGTGGTAGTTAATGGTCGGCGGCACCACGCCCTGCTCGAGCGCCATGGCGCAGGCCATGACCTCGATGGCACCCGTGGCGCCGATCATGTGGCCGGTCATCGACTTAGTCGACGAGACGTGCGCGGCGCGCGCCGCGTCCTCGCCGAGCGCACGCTTAATGCCCGCCGTCTCGGACGAATCGTTGAGCTTGGTCGATGTGCCGTGGGCATTGATGTAGAGGCCCTCGGAAGGCTTAACGTCGCCCTCGGCCACCGCCAGCGATATCGCACGGGCAATGCCGGCAGCCTCGGGATCGGGGCTCGTGATGTGATAGGCATCATCGGTGTTGCCGTAGCCCACGACCTCGGCGTAAATGTGCGCACCGCGCGCCTGCGCATGTTCTATGCTCTCGAGCACGAGCACGCAGGCGCCCTCGCCCATCACAAAGCCGTCGCGGTCTGCATCGAACGGACGGCAGGCCGTCGCGGGATCGGGGTTGGTGGTCAATGCGCGGCAGGACGTAAAGCCCGCAACGGCATCGGGGATAATTGCGGCCTCGGCGCCGCCCGCGAGGATCGCGTCGGCATAGCCGTGCTTGATGGCGCGGAACGCCTCACCCACCGCATGGGCAGAAGTCGCGCAGGCAGTCACGACGGGTAGGGTCGGGCCCTTTGCCTTATGGCGAATCGCGATGTTGCCCGAAGCCATGTTGGGGATCATCATCGCAATCATATAGGGTGATGCACGGCGAGGCCCTCGATCGGCAATCGTGTGGACGTTGTCGACGAGTGTCTGCATGCCGCCCACGCCTGAACCCACGTAGACGCCCAGGCGCTCGCGATCGATGGCGCCTTCGACATCAAGGCCCGCATCGTGCATGGCCTCGTCCGAAGCCGCCATCGCAAACTGAACGCAGGGGTCGAGGTGCTTGGCATCGTGCTTACCAAAGTACTCGTTGCCGTCAAAGCCCTTGACCTCGGCCGCCACCTTGACAGCAAACGCATCCGTATCGAAGTGCGTAATCGGGCCGATACCGCACGTGCCGGCGCACATAGCCGCCCAAGTGGCAAGCGCCGTGTTGCCGAGCGGCGATACGGCACCTATGCCGGTGATTGCAACTCTCTGTTCCATCATGGTCTCCTCATCCAAGCCGTTCTTCGGCCCTGGTTTCTACATCGCCATTCCGCCGTCGACGCGTACAACCTCGCCCGTAATGTAGGAAGCCGCATCGCTCGCCAGAAAGCGCACCACGCCGGCCACTTCCTCGGGACGTGCCATGCGCTTAAGGGGAATCTGTTCCTCGGTTGCCGTACGCACCTTCTCCGAGAGCTTTGCCGTCATATCTGTCTCGACAAACCCGGGAGCGACCGCGTTCGCTCGTACGCCACGAGGCGTAAGCTCGCGCGCCACCGCCTTGGTAAGCCCTATCACGCCCGCCTTGGAAGCAGCGTAGTTGGCTTGTCCGGCATTGCCCATCAGGCCCACGACCGAGCTCATGTTGACGACGCAACCGCCGCGCTGGCGCATAAAGGTCTTGGTGAGCGCGCGCGTCATATTGAATGTTCCCTTGAGATTGACATCGAGCACGCGATCGAATGCGTCATCGCCCATGCGCATGAGCAGGCCATCGCGGGTGATGCCGGCGTTGTTGACGAGCGCCCAAATGGAACCAAAGTCGTTGAGGACCGCTTCCACGCACGCGTTGACAGCAGCGGGATCGGCCACGTCGCATTGATATGCGCGTGCCGTGGCGCCAACCGCCTCACAGGCTTCGCACGTCTTGCGCGCCGCATCGACGCTGCCGGCATAGACGACGGCGATATCAAAGCCGTCCTCCGCCAGACCGACAGCGCAGGCGCGGCCGATACCCCGCGAGCCGCCCGTGACCAGTGCCACACGACGTGAGTCGTTGCGCTCGAGCGCGCCGTTGTTCAAGTTGCCCATGTCATTCCTTTCGGGTTACAGCCCTGTGGACTATGCGAGCTCGTCGGCAATAGCTGCGACCTGCTCGGCCGTTTCGCACGAATACACGCGAACGTCGCTCAGCGTACGCTTGGCCAGGCCCGACAGCGTTTTGCCAGGGCCGACCTCAATAAACGTGTCGATGCCTTGATCCTGCAGAGCATGCAGCGTGTCGACCCAGCGCACGGCATGACTCACCTGGTTGGCCAGCATCTCCGCTGCCGCCTGCGGGTCGGCCGGATAGGGCGCCGCTGTCATATTTGCCATAACAGGAATCAGCAGCGGGGACGGCGCGTGACCGGCCTCGATATATGCAGCAAGGCCACAGGTCGCCTCGGCCATATAGGGGCTATGGAATGCACCCGACACCGCGACCTTCATGGCGCGACCGCCAGCCTCTTTCACTAGAACGTCGAGCTCCTGCAGCGCCTCGGGCGCTCCGGCCACAACCGTCTGCTGGGGGCTGTTGTAGTTGACCGGCCAGCAGTCCTCGCCGGCCTGTTTTGCCAAGCCCTCGACCTGCGCCGCATCGAGTTTGATGACGGCGCGCATGCCGCCGGGGTGACGCTCGGCCGCCGTGGCCATCAATGCCGCACGCTCACATACGAGCTCAAAACCCGCTCGCGTATCGAACGCCCCCGCAAAGGTGAGCGCGGCGACCTCGCCAAGCGAAAAACCCGCACAGGCGGTAGGTACCACGCCGCGCTCACGCAGGGCGGCAGCCGCTGCCAAATCGTGAACGAACACGCACGGCTGCGTGTTCTCGGTCTGCGAGAGTTCCTCCTTGGAGGCGCTTCGGCACTGCTCACTGGTCCCCGGGCGCACCTCGTCGGCAATGGCGAACACCTCGGCGGCCGCCGGCGATGCCTCGATCAGGTCGACGCCCATCGCGGGGTGCTGGGCGCCCTGGCCGGCAAACAGAAACGCTACGCCACCCATGCGCACGCACCCTTCAGGACGTGCTCGGCGCCATCGACCAGGTCGTCAACGATTTCACGTGCGCTTTGGCGCTCGTTGACCATGCCGGCAATCTGTCCACACAAAAACGAGCCCTCTTCGTAATTGCCGTCCTTGGCGGCCTTGCGAAGGGCGCCCGTGCCCATGGCCCCGAGCTCCTCGACGCTTACGCCCGCCGCCTCGCTCTTGGCGTAGGCGTTAGTGAAGGGGCTCTTGAGGGCACGCACCGGGTGTCCCGTCGAGCGGCCGGTCGCACGCGTCGAGGTGTCGTTG
Source organism: Collinsella sp. AF05-9 (assembly GCF_003465595.1). NCBI lineage: Bacteria > Bacillati > Actinomycetota > Coriobacteriia > Coriobacteriales > Coriobacteriaceae > Collinsella > Collinsella sp. AF05-9. The sequence continues at coordinate 46,526 of NZ_QSBB01000008.1, read as the reverse complement.
GCCTTCAGGACCATCTCCTTGTACTGCTCCGATACGGTGCACTCATCTGCGATCAGAAAGCGCGTACCCACCTGCACGCCGGCGGCGCCCAGCATAAAGGCGGCCGCCACGCCGCGGCCATCGGCGATACCGCCAGCCGCAACCACGGGAATATCGACCGCATCGACAACCTGTGGCACCAGTGCCATCGTCGAGGTCTCGCCAATATGGCCGCCTGATTCGGTACCCTCGGCAACCACGGCAGTGGCTCCACGACGCGCCACGAGACGCGCCAGCGCCACCGAGGCAACGACCGGGATGACCTTGATGCCCGCCTCGTTCCACGCCTTCATGTACTTGGTGGGATTGCCGGCACCCGTCACGACGACCGGCACCCGCTCGTCAATCACGACCCGCGCGACCTCGTCGGCAAACGGGCTCATGAGCATGACGTTGACGCCAAAGGGCTTATCCGTCCTGGCGCGCAGCTCATGAATCTGGTCGCGCAGCCAGTTGGCGTCGGCGTTCATGGCCGCGATAATCCCTAAGCCGCCCGCCTCGGACACTGCGGACGCCAGCGAGGCGTCGGCGATCCAGGCCATACCGCCCTGGAACACGGGCTTTTCGATGCCGAGCAGATCGCAGAGAGGAGTCTTGAGCATCTCTACTTCTCCAATGCCGCCTCGACCGTATCGGCGAACTCGCCGACCGTCTTGGGGTTCTCCTCGGTATCGAGCTGGATGCCAAACTCGTCCTCAACGGCGACGAGGATCTCGACGGTGCCCAGACTGTCGAGACCAATCTCCTCGAGCGTGGACTCGGGCTTCATCTCGACGTCGTCAAGACCGGCGGTCTCGCGGATAACATCGCAAACGCGCTCGAAGGTCTTCTGATCTGCCATGGTAGTTCTCCTTTGTTTGTGCCCTAGGGGCGTTTTTATTTCCTATGTGCGACTACTTCCAACGAAGTAGATAGCCACCTATATCCAGACCGGCGCCAAATCCAACGAGGGCGATGGTGTCGCCCGTGTGAAGTGCACCGGCGTTTGCCAGCCGGTCGAGGGCAAGCGGAATGCATGCGCTCGAAATGTTGCCGGTCTCGCGCAGCGTTCGAACCACGCGCTTGTCTGGCACACCGAGGCGCTTGACCGCCTGACTCAGGATTCGTTCGTTAGCCTGATGGAATACAAAATGGTCGATGTCCTCGACCGAAATGCCCGCATCGCTCGCAAGCTTATGGACCGTGTCGCAAATCGCGTTGACGCCGAACTTGAACACGCGGCGGCCATTCATGGACAGCACGCTCTCGCTATCTGCGGAGGCCTTAAACGGCGAGGTGCCGACCAGACCGGGAACGCACAACGTCTCGACGTCGGGCGCCGTCGAAAGCTCAACGGCAAGGGGGCTGTCTCCCCCAGCCTCAATCACCGCGGCGCCTGCCCCATCGCCAAAGAGCACACAGGTGGCGCGGTCGGTCCAGTCGAGCGCGCGCGTCATCTGCTCGGCGGCAACGACAAGCACATGCTTGGCTCGTCCTCGGGCGATATAGCCCTCGGCAACATCGAGCGCAAATACGAAGCCGGCGCAGGCAGCCGAGACATCGAAGGCAGGGCACGTCGCGCCCAGTCGCTCAGCAACGGCACACGCCTCGGCGGGAACAAGGTGGTCACCCGTCGTCGTCGAGCAGACGATCAAATCCAGCTGGCTCGCGTCGATTCCGGACACCTGGAGTGCCCGCTCGCTCGCCGCTACGGCAAGGTCGTCAAGTGACTCGGTGGTGCATACATGGCGGCTCTTGATACCTGTGCGGGTAAAAATCCACTCATCCGAGGTATCGAGGAACTCGGACAGCTCGTCATTGGAAACACTGCGCTTAGGAAGCGCCGAGCCTGTTCCAAGAATCGTGAAACCCATCACTAACCTCCTTTGAGTTGTTGACGTGTTTACATCGACCAAGAGAGGATAGCGCATTTCAGTCGTTGTTAACGTGTTAACATTAAATTGTCCAAATGCGACAAAGGCTTCACATTGTGTCTCTCTCGACACCATTGCGTTATTCACTTATTCATTAAGGAGGTAGCAGCCGTTATGGATGCCAAATTAACGATAGTCGACGTAACCGGATCGACCAACGATGACCTGCTCGAAGCAGGAAAACAGGGAGCGCCGCACGGCACAGGACTTGCCGCCCGGGCTCAGACAGCAGGACGCGGCCGGCGCGGCCACAAGTGGGATTCAACCGCCGGCAATCTGTTACTCTCGATTGTCCTACGTCCTCGTGTTGATCCCGCCAAGTACTCTGGCCTTGCCGCCGTCAGCGGCCTAGCGGTGCTCGAGGCGCTCGAAAAACAGGGTCTTGCAAACGAGATTGGCCTCAAATGGCCCAACGACCTGGTCGCGCGTGGACGCAAACTCGGCGGCATTCTGGTCGAAGCCGCACGCGATAACGAAGGCAACCCCTTTGCGGTCTGTGGCATCGGCGTCAACGTGAACTATGTGCCCGCGGAGGTGCCCGATGGTGGCCTGCCGGCAATCGGTCTCTCGGACCTCAACGAGAACGTTCCCGCCGTCGATATGCTCCTCGATGAGGTCTATCACACCGTCGTAAACGCTGTAGACGCGTGGGCAGATCTGCTCAACGCCATGGAAGAAAACGCCGGACCGCTCGCGCCCGTCCACGGCGAATATGTCGCTCACCTCAATTGGATTGGAAAGCACGTTATCGCCCGCTCCCCTGCCGGTGACGAGCTGGCGCGAGGCATCTTTAAAACCGTCGATACCTTTGGACGCGCGTGTGTCGAAACGGAAGACGGCTTGCGATCCTTCCATTTTGAGGAGGCGTCGCTGCGCCCCTTGGGCGAATAGGGCGCCGCAGCCACCTACTCAGCAGCATTACCAGGCGGTCAAAACCCATCATGCAAAACAAAAGAGCCCCGCTACCGTAATGGCAGCGGGGCTCTGTAAGCTATGAGCGATATCGCTTAGAGCTTGATGTCGATGTCGACGCCAGCGGGGAGGTCGAGACGCATGAGCGAATCAACGGTGCCCGAGGTGGGGTCGAGGATGTCGATGAGGCGCTTGTGGGTGCGCATCTCGAACTGCTCACGGGAGTCCTTGTTCACGTGCGGCGAGCGGATAACCGTGTACAGGTTGCGCTCGGTGGGCAGGGGGACAGGACCGGAAACGCGAGCACCGGTCTTCTGAGCGGTCTCGACGATGAGCTTCGCGGACTGATCGACGACCTCGTGATCATAGCCCTTGAGGCGAATGCGGATCTTCTGGGTAGCCAACTTAAACCTCCAAAGAGTGCGAGAGATGTTCTCGCGGATTACGTAACAGGGAGCTCGAACTTAGGCGTTCTTGCTCATGACCTCGTCCACGATGGACTTGGGCGCGGGCTCATAAGAGTCGAACTGCATCGTGTAGGATGCACGGCCCTGGGTCTGGGAGCGAAGGTCGGTAGCGTAACCGAACATCTCGCCCAGCGGCACCTTGGCACGGATGAGCTTGCTGTTCTTGCGATCCTCCATGCCCTCGATCTTGCCGCGGCGACCGGAGAGGTTGCCCATAACGTCGCCCATGTACTGCTCGGGGGTCTCGACCTCGACAGCCATGATCGGCTCGAGCAGCTGCGGATCGGACTTCTTGAGAGCGTCCTTGATAGCCATGGAACCGGCGATCTTGAAGGCGGCCTCGGAGGAGTCGACCTCGTGGTAAGAACCGTCGAACAGGGTGACCTTAACGTCGAGGACCGGGAAGCCGGCGATAACACCGGTGTTCAGGGCCTCCTGGATGCCCTTGTCGATGGACGGGATGTACTCCTTGGGCACGACGCCGCCGACGATAGCGTTGACGAACTCGTAGCCGAAGCCCTCCTCCATCTTCTCGAGCTTGATGACGGCGTGGCCGTACTGACCGCGACCGCCGGACTGACGGACGAACTTGCCCTCAGCCTTCTCGACGTCGTGACCGGCGGTCTCGCGGTAGGCAACCTGGGGCTTACCGACGTTAGCGTCAACCTTGAACTCGCGGAGCAGACGGTCGACGATGATCTCGAGGTGCAGCTCGCCCATGCCGGCGATGATGGTCTGGCCGGTCTCGTGGTTGGTGGACACCTGGAAGGTCGGGTCCTCCTCGGCGAGCTTGGTCAGAGCCAGGGACATCTTGTCCTGCTCGGCCTTGGTCTTGGGCTCGATGGCAACGTCAATAACGGGCTTAGCGAACTCGATCTTCTCGAGGACGATCTCCTTGCCCTCGGCGCACAGGGTGTCACCGGTGGTGGAGTTCTTGAAGCCGACGCAAGCGACGATGTCGCCGGCGGCAGCGTCGTCACGGTCGATACGCTCGGCGGCGTTCATCTCGAGGATGCGGCCGAGGCGCTCGCGCTGACCGTTGGAAGCGTTGACAACGTAGGAGCCGGACTCGGCGCGGCCGGAGTAAACGCGGACGTAGGTGAGCTTACCGACGAACGGGTCGGTCATGATCTTGAAGACCAGGCCGGAGAAGGGCTCGTCGAAGGAAGGATGACGCTGGATCTCCTCGCCGGTGTCCGGATCGGTACCGGTGACGGCCTCGACGTCAAGCGGGCTGGGCAGGTAGTCGACGACAGCGTCGAGCAGCTCCTGAACGCCCTTGTTCTTGTAGGCGGAACCCACGAAGACGAGGTTGAGCTCGTTGGCCAGAACGCCCTTGCGCAGAGCAGCCTTGAGCTCCTCGACGGTGAAGTCCTCCTCCATGAGGATCTTCTCCATGAGCTCGTCGTCAAAGCTGGCAGCAGCGTCGAGGAGCTCCTCGCGCTTGGTGGCAGCGATGTCGGCGAACTCAGCCGGGATCTCGTCCATCGGCTCGGGGTAGGTCATACCCTTCTCGTCGGCCTTGAAGTCCCATGCAGTCATGGTGACCAGGTCGATGACGCCCCAGAAGTTGTCCTCGGCGCCCATCGGGACCTGAGCGGCCACGGCGTTGGCGTCGAGACGATCCTTCATGGTCTCGATAGCGTTGAAGAAGTCAGCGCCCACGCGGTCATACTTGTTGATGAAGGCGATGCGGGGGACGTTGAAGGTAGAAGCCTGACGCCAAACGGTCTCAGACTGGGGCTGAACGCCGGCAACGGCGTCGAAGACGGCGACAGCGCCATCGAGGACGCGCAGGCAGCGCTCGACCTCGGCGGTGAAGTCAACGTGGCCCGGGGTGTCGATGATCTGGATGCGGTAGTCCTTGCCGTCCTTGTTCCAGAAGCACGTGGTAGCAGCGGAGGTAATGGTTACGCCGCGCTCCTGCTCCTGAACCATCCAGTCCATGGTGGCAGCGCCCTCATGGACCTCACCGATCTTGTGGGTCTTACCGGTGTAGTAAAGAATACGCTCGGTCGTGGTGGTCTTACCGGCATCGATGTGGGCCATGATGCCGATGTTACGGGTATCGGAAAGCTTGTACTTAGGCTTAGCCATGTTAGTTCCTTACCTTAACTTACCAACGATAGTGAGAGAACGCGCGGTTGGCCTCGGCCATCTTGAAGACGTCCTCACGCTTCTTGACGGAAGCGCCCAGGCCGTTGGAAGCGTCGAGGATCTCGTTGGCGAGACGCTCGGCCATGGTCTTCTCCTTGCGAGCGCGGGAGAAGTTGACGATCCAGCGGATACCCAGAGCGGTGGAACGACGGGAGTTGACCTCCATCGGGACCTGATAGGTAGCGCCACCGACACGCTTGGGCTTAACCTCGAGCGTGGGCTTGACGTTGTCCATAGCCTTCTTGAAGGTAGCGAGAGCGTCGCCACCCTCGGACTTCTCGGCAACGATCTCGAAAGCGGTGTAAACGATGCGCTCAGCGGTGGCCTTCTTGCCGTCAAGAAGGACCTTGTTGATGAGCTGAGTCACCAGGCGGTTGTTGTAAACGGCGTCAGGCTGAACCTCACGACGATTAGCTGCTGCACGACGCGGCATGTGAAATCTCCTTAAGTGTCTACCGTGCGGCCCTTAGGCGGCACACGGCGAAAGTATCAAAACGTTATCTGGCTTATTTGGCCTTGGGGCGCTTAGCACCGTACTTGGAACGGGCCTGCATACGGTTCTGGACCGGAGCAGCGTCGTAGGCGCCACGGATGACGTGATAACGGACACCAGGGAGGTCACGGACACGACCGCCGCGGACGAGCACGATGGAGTGCTCCTGCAGGTTGTGGCCCTCACCCGGGATGTAAGCAGTAACTTCGATGCCGTTGACAAGGCGAACACGGGCAACCTTACGAAGAGCCGAGTTCGGCTTCTTGGGGCTCGTGGTGAAGACGCGGGTGCACACGCCGCGCTTCTGGGAGTTGTGCTGCAGAGCAGCGTTCTTGGACTTCTTGGGCACGGAACGACGGCCCTGGCGAACCAGCTGGTTAATAGTAGGCAAAGCGTACTCCTTCTCGAATGATTCCAGCTTTCTGTAAAGTGCAACGGCTTGAATCGAGGGGTCAGCATCCCCCTACGAAACACGCAGTTCGATAGGATACGTGCCGTTAGCTGTGCCGTCAACAGACCACGCCGCCGGGCGTATCCCAAAATAGCCATATTTCCGCAAAGCCTCCATAAAAGGAATCCCCGCCTGTGCGCAAGTGCCCATTCCAGCCCTCCATGTAACGCAAAAATGGCCGCTTCCTCTAGCAGGAAGCGGCCTAGACCTTACGAATAGACGATGGTAAAGGGTACTTCTGTTTCGGTCTCTCCTGTTGATGTGCATCTCGTGCCCTCGAGGGTCACCGAGACCACTTGATCGACATTGATCAGTTTTGTCGGAACCCAGATGTTCTCTCCGCTATTGCGCGCCATCGAAACATAGAAATTGTACGCCCCTGCGTCGTCATCTTCGATAATCTGCTCCGATCCATCCTTGTAGCTGACGGTCAGTTTATGATCAACTGCTTCATAGCCCAGATCATCGATGTGCGTCTGGATGGAAAACGGGCTGATCTCGAGAGGCGAGTCGTCGGAGCGGAGCTCCTTTGTATCGACGTGCGCTCCGACGTTAAACTCTGGCGTCGATACCTCGATCACCTTCGCATCCTCACCTTTGCCCTCCGTCCAACTGATATTCCAGGTGACCGCATGTCGTAAATCTCGATCGCGATTCCAAGATGCAAAGTACATCGTGCCGTTAATGACCGTGTCGCTTGATGTGTCTTTATCAATGGTGCAGCGTGTATCAGCCCATTCCTCGCCGAAGTTCATGCTGGGTGTACTGACGCCCCCTTCTTCTTCACCATAGAGAACAAGTTCGCCAAGCTCTGCCGCCGGCTTGTAGTAGCTAACGCCATTCGGATTGGACAATGTAAACGTCACAGCACCGCAACCGTTCTCGTCGATTGCCATCTCATGAATGTCGAGCGTATAGCCGTTGCCCTCGACGGACAGATTGACCTTCTGGACTGCACCCTCCAGGCTTTGGGGCGCGATACCATCACCAAACTCTCTGGTGTAGGTATATTTCGTCCCCGACGAGCCGCCATTTGTCCAGGTAACGGACTCTCCGTTGCCATGGTTTCCCCAGGCAGAGGCAAAATAACTGGAATTGACAACAGCGTAGGCGACCCCTCCGGTCGCCAGCACTCCGGCAAGACATCCGATTACGGCAACATACAGAGGCTTCGCGTGACCCTTTCGGCGAAGCGGCTCGCCAGCAGCGGCATAAAGAACACGGTCAGCAAGATCGCTATCGGCTTGGACGGACTCGAAGGCCTGCTTGATCTGGTTGGATTTCACGGTCGCCCTCCTCTAGGATGAACTTGAGCTTCGATCTGCCGCGAGCTAAACGCGTTCGAACGGTCGCGGCTGGCACATGCAGTAACTCGGCAATTTCTGAAGTCGAGAAGCCCAGATAGTAATAGAGCACGATGGAGATACGGAATCGTTCCGGAAGCCGCATGACGTCTAATAGGACGGCCTTGGTCTCGTCCTGCGCCGTCAAGAGCGAATCGGTCAGACTTTCAATATCCTCCACGCGCCTCCACGGCTTTCGAAAGAGAGATTTGCATTCATTGATCGTGACCCGGATGAGCCATCGACGAAGATGCTCCCAGCTTTCAAAATGCGTATCGCTTTTGAGTAACTTTAGAAAGACGTCTTGAGCGACATCGTCGGCGTCAGCGCGATCACGCAGATACGTCAAGGCGATTCGGAACACGACATCTCGGTGATCCTCGACCGCCTGTCTAAAAGCTTGTTCTTCCATAATCACCTCCCGGTGACACTGATGGTTCTTGATGGGGCCCTCACCATAGATACGCTTTGACCAAACGGAATGTTTCAAATTCAAGCAGGAAAAACTACCAAAATAAACCTGTCCTTTTTTGCAAGTGATCAACGGAACGCAACAAGTTGAGCATACGCAAGCGAGCGGCCCCCAGAGCGTACAAGGTGGCATGAAAAAGGCAGGGCATTGACCTTTTGGTCATGCCCTGCCTTTTGAATGACAGATTGTAGCTCTGGGGGCCGCGCAGCGACGGAGGTCGCCGCCGTTCGTTAGAACGGCGGAACTAATTACTCCTCGTCGTTGTCCTTGGCCTCTTCGGCGTCGTCGGTGTCCACGAGCTGGTTGAGCAGCTCGTCGAGGGAAGCCATGTCCTCGTTGATCGCGCCGTTGGCGGGAGCCTTCTTGTCGTCGATCGGGGCGCCCAGGAGCTCCTCGTCGGCGTCGGCGTGATGCGTCGGAGCGGAGGTACCCAGCAGGATATCGTCCGGACCGTCGGGGCTAAAGACCATCTGCAGCAGCTGCGAGAGGTCTTCCTCGTCGGCAACGTCGTCGTTGTTCTCGAGGATGTAGAGCAGATCGTGGGCCTCCAGGCCGTCACGGAGCTCCTCGATCGCCTTGGCGCCGATGCCATCGATGCGCAGCAGATCCTCCTCGGACTTGCCAACCAGGTCGCCGACCGTCTCGATGCCAACCTCGCTGAACTTGTTGGTCCAGCGCTGCGACACGCCCAGATCGTCGAACAGGTACAGACGAGCCTTCTCGGCGGAGATGGTGTGGCCGTTGCGGGTGAACGAACCGTCAGCACCACCGAACTCGTCGTAGCCGGCCCAGTCGAGCTGCTGCGGGAGCTGCTCGTCCAGGTCCTTGAGCTCCACAGGAGCCCACTCGGGCAGCGACTTGGCGTTGGGCGAAGCCGGGCCGTCGATGTCCACGTAGCCGTCGGCCGTGCGATACGTCAGCTTGGCGTTGGCGTACGGCTTGAGGCCGGTACCAGCCGGGATCTTCTTACCGACGATGACGTTGGACTTAAGGTCGAGCAGGTGGTCGACCTTGCCCTCGATGGCAGCCTCGGTAAGGACGCCAGCGGTACGAATGAACGAAGCGCTCGACAGCCAGGAGTCGATGTTGGACGCGACCTTGAGCGTACCCAGGATGACGGGCTCGGCCACAGGAGCCTGACCGCCCAGACGGGCAACGCGCTCGACCTCGTCGGCAAACTCGTAGCGGTCGACGTACTGACCAAGCAGGTACTTGGAGTCGCCGGGGTTGGTGATCTGAACGCGACGCAGCATCTGGCGTGCGAGCACCTCGATGTGCTTGTCGTTCAGGTCGACGCCCTGGCTGGTGTAGACGTCCTTGACGCTCTCGACGAAGGTGTGCATCGTCGACTCGATGTCGGTCAGCTTGCGCAGGTTGCGGAAGTTGACGAAGCCCTTGGTGATCTGGTCGCCGGCGCGCACCTCGCAGCCGTCCTCGATCTCGGGCATAAAGCGCACCGATGCGGGGACGCGACGCTCGTCGAGGACACGGGTGTGGTCCTCGGAGTCGGTGAGCGTCAGCACGTACTCGGACTTCTCGGGCTTAATCGAGAGGTGGCCGGAGTACGGAGCCAGCTCGGCCTCGCGACCCAGGATCTTCTCGTTGACGTTGCCGACGATATCGAACATACGGCTGACCGTAGGCAGACCCTGCGTAATATCGTCGACGCCAGCGACGCCGCCGGAGTGAATGGTACGCATCGTAAGCTGCGTGCCGGGCTCGCCGATGGACTGGGCGGCAATAATGCCGACCGCGGTACCGATGGCGACCGGACGACGGGTGGAAAGATCCCAGCCGTAGCACTTCTGGCATACGCCGTACTTGGAGCGGCAGGTGAGCAGTGCGCGAAGCTTGACCTTCTTAAGGCCGGCATCGACCATCTTCTGGATGTCGGCGACCTTCTCGATGTAGCCGTCCTGCTCAAAGAGCACGGTGCCATCGGGAGCCACGACGTCCTCAATGAAGCAACGGCCGACGAGGTCGGTATTGAGGTCGGTGGTGCCGGGGATGATGAGGTTGTAGGTGACGCCCTCGTGCGTACCGCAGTCCTCCTCGCGGACGATGACGTCCTGGGCCACGTCGACCAGACGACGGGTCAGGTAACCAGAGTCCGAGGTGTGGGATGCGGTATCGACCAGGCCCTTACGGGCGCCGTAGGTCGAAATGAAGTACTCGAGCGGCAACAGGCCCTCGCGGAAGTTCGCCTTAATGGGAAGGTCGATCGTCTCGCCGGACATGTCTGCCATCAGGCCACGCATGCCGCCGAGCTGACGCAGCTGGGTCTTAGAACCACGGGCGCCGGAGTCGGCCATCATGTAGAGCGGGTTCTCCTCGTCGAACAAGTCGAGCATGAGCGCTGCAACCTTATCGGTACAAGCGGTCCACTCGTTAACGACTTCGATGTGGCGCTCCGTCTCGTTGATGAAGCCCTCCTCGAAGTACTCGTTGATCTGGTCGACGTTGGCCTGGGCGCGATCGAGCAGCTCCTGCTTCTCGGCAGGGATGAGAGCGTCCCATACCGAGATGGTGAGGCCGGCGCGGGTAGCGTAGTGGAAGCCGGAGTACTTGATGGCGTCGAGGATCGGGCCGACCTTGGCCTCGGGGTAACGATCGCAGCAGTCGGCAACCAGCTTGGCCACATCGCCCTTGACCATCTTGTAGTTCATGAACTCATAGTCTTCGGGCAGGCACTGGCGGTTGAAGATGATGCGGCCGATAGAGGTCTCGAAGCGCGCGGTCTTGTTGCCGGTGACGTCGTAGTCGACGAACTCGTTCTTGCCGTTCTTGACGCGGAAGATACGGGTGCCGTCCTCGTTGATGACGTTGGCATCGGCAGCGGACACGCGAACCTGGATCTTGGCCTGCATGTCGACCTCGGAACGGCAGTCATAGGCGTGCAGCGCGTCGTCGAAGCTGGCGAACACGTGGTTCTCGCCCGGCAGACCCTCGCGGACCTGGGTGAGGTAGTACACACCAATGATCATGTCCTGCGAAGGGATGTTAACCGGCTTGCCGGATGCCGGCGAGCGCAGGTTGTTCGCAGAGAGCATGAGCACGCGAGCCTCGGCCTGAGCCTGGCTGGACAGCGGCACGTGGACAGACATCTGGTCGCCGTCGAAGTCGGCATTGAAGGGCGAGCAGACCAGCGGGTGCAGGTGGATAGCCTTGCCCTCGACCAGCACCGGCTCAAAGGCCTGGATGGACAGACGGTGCAGGGTCGGTGCACGGTTGAGCAGCACGACGCGACCGTCGATGACCTCTTCGAGGATATCCCACACAAAGGTGGCACCGCGGTCGATAGCGCGCTTGGCGCCCTTGATGTTCTCGACCTTGCCGAGCTCGACCAGGCGCTTCATGACGAAGGGCTTGAAGAGCTCCAGCGCCATGGTCTTGGGCAGACCGCACTGGTGCAGCAGCAGCTTGGGGTCGGTAACGATTACCGAACGGCCGGAGTAGTCGACACGCTTGCCCAGCAGGTTCTGACGGAAACGACCCTGCTTGCCCTTGAGGGCCTCGGCGAGCGACTTGAGCGGGCGACCGCCACGGCCAGAGACCGGGCGACCACGACGGCCGTTGTCGAACAGGGCATCCACGGACTCCTGGAGCATGCGCTTCTCGTTGTTCACGATGATCGCAGGGGCGTCCAGGTCGAGCAGGCGCTTGAGTCGGTTGTTACGGTTGATCACGCGACGATACAGGTCGTTGAGGTCGGACGCGGCGAAGCGGCCGCCGTCGAGCTGGACCATCGGGCGCAGATCGGGCGGAATGACCGGGATGACATCCAGGATCATGTTCGCGGGGCTGTTGCCGCCCTTCAGGAAGGCGTCAACGACCTCGAGGCGCTTAACGGCCTTCTCGCGCTTCTGCTTCTGGGAATCCTCGTCGGCGATGATGGCCTTGAGCTTCTCGGCCTCGGAGGGGAGGTCGATGGCAGCGAGCAGGTCGCGGACGGCCTCGGCACCCATACCACCCTTGAAGTACATGGAGTAGTAACGGGTCATCTCGCGGAACAGCGGCTCATCGGAGATGAGGTCGCGCTCGGTGAGCTTCATGAAGGCGTTGAAGGCGTCCGTGCGGAGCTGCTTCTCGTCCTTGCACTCTTCCTCGATGTCGACGATGCCAGAGGCGATCTCCTCGGGGGTCAGCGGCTCCTCGTCGGAGAACTCGTCAAAGTTCTCGGGGTTGCCCTGCTCCTTGAGGGACTCGATCTGGCGGGCGCACTCGGCATCGATCTCTTCCAGATCGGCGGCGAGCTCCTCGCGCAGGTCGTCAGCGTCGGCCTCGCGAGCCTCGTAGTCGACCTCGGTGATGATGTAGCTGGCAAAGTACAGAACCTTCTCGAGGTCCTTGGACTTGATGTCGAGCATACGGCTCATCGGGAAGCTCGTGGGGCTCTTGAAGTACCAGATGTGGGACACGGGAGCGGCGAGCTCGATGTGACCCATGCGCTCGCGACGAACCTTGGCCGAGGTGACCTCGACGCCGCAGCGCTCGCAGACGATGCCCTTAAAGCGGATGCCCTTGTACTTGCCGCAGGAGCACTCCCAGTCCTTGGCGGGACCGAAGATCTTCTCGCAGAACAGGCCGTCCTTCTCGGGCTTGAGGGTACGGTAATTGATGGTCTCCGGCTTCTTGACCTCACCGTGCGACCAGGAACGGATCTGGTCGGCGGAGGCAAGGGAGATCTTTACCGAGTCAAAATCAGTAGCTTCGAAATCTGCCACAGTCAACTACTCCTTATCAGTGGTCGTGGCGGCGACAGCCTCGGGTGCCTCGGCGGTCTCGGCATCCTGGGCCTCGACGTCGGTGTCAACGCCGGCGAGCGCAGCCAGGTCGTCGAGAGCAGAGGTCTCCTCGGCGGTCACAGGGGCGGAGGCGTCCTCGTCGGCATCGTGCATGGGCTCGATGTCCAGTGCGAGGGAACGGATCTCCTTGACGAGAACCTTGAAGGACTCGGGGATACCCGGAACCGGGACGTTCTCGCCCTTGACGATGGACTCGTAGGTCTTGACGCGGCCCACGGTATCGTCGGACTTGACGGTCAGGATCTCCTGCAGGACGTTGGCAGCACCGTATGCGTACAGTGCCCAAACTTCCATCTCGCCGAAGCGCTGGCCGCCGAACTGAGCCTTGCCGCCCAGCGGTTGCTGGGTAACCAGGCTGTAAGGGCCGGTCGAACGGGCGTGGATCTTGTCGTCGACCATGTGGCCGAGCTTGAGGATGTAGGACGTACCCACGGTAATGGGCTCGCGGAACTCCTCGCCGGTGCGGCCGTCGAACAGGCGGGTCTTGCCGCGCTCGTCAAGCTGGGTGACAAACTCGGGGCGCATGTGATCGCCAAAGGCAGCGGTGGCCTTGTTGAGCATGTTCTTGTTGGCGCGACGGATGACCTCGGCGATCTCGTCCTCCTTGGCGCCGTCGAAGACGGGCGTCGAGACGAAGAACGGACCGGGGACATACTTGTCGGAGTCGGCATCCTCGGTATCCCAACCGCAGGCAGCAGCCCAGCCAAGGTGGCACTCGAGCAGCTGACCGACGTTCATACGCGAAGGAACGCCCAGCGGGTTGAGGATAACGTCGATCGGGGTACCGTCAGCCATGTAGGGCATGTCCTCGACCGGCAGAACGTTACAGATAACGCCCTTGTTGCCGTGGCGACCGGCGATCTTATCGCCCTGCTGGATCTTACGACGCTGGGCGACGTAGACGCGCACCTGCTCGTTGACGCCGGGGGCCAGGTCGTCGCCGTTCTCGCGGCTAAAGCGGACGACGTCGATGACGCGGCCATAAGCGCCGTGAGGCATCTTAAGGGAGGTGTCGCGAACATCGTGAGCCTTGGCACCGAAGATGGCGCGCAGCAGGCGCTCCTCGGCGGTCAGAGCGCTCTCGCCCTTAGGCGTGACCTTGCCGACCAGGATGTCGCCAGGGCCGACCTCGGCGCCGATGCGGATGATGCCGTCCTCGTCGAGGTTGGCAAGCATGTCCTCGGAGAGGTTCGGGATCTCGCGAGTGATCTCCTCGGGGCCGAGCTTGGTATCGCGGGCGTCGATCTCGTGACGGGTGATATTGATGGTCGTCAGCAGGTCCTCGGCCACCAGGCGCTCGGACACGACGATACCGTCCTCGTAGTTGAAGCCTTCCCACGGCATGTATGCCACGGTGAGGTTCTGGCCCAGTGCGAGCTCGCCATGATCGGTCGAAGGACCGTCGGCCAGAGGCTCGCCCTGCTCAACGGTGTCACCGACGCGCACGAGCGGACGGTGGTTGATGCAGGTGGACTGGTTGGAGCGCTGGTACTTGGCCAGGTGATACTCGTCCATGCCGCCGGCGTGCTTGACGATAATCTTGGAGGCGTCGGCATAGATGACTTCGCCGGCGTTCTTGGCCAGGGTAACCTCGCCAGAGTCCAGGGCGGCGCGACGCTCCATGCCGGTACCGACATAGGGAGCGGCGGGGTGAACCAGCGGCACGGCCTGACGCTGCATGTTGGCGCCCATGAGCGTACGCTTGGCGTCGTCGTGCTCGAGGAACGGAATCAGCGTGGCTGCGACGGAGAGCATCTGACGCGGCGAGACGTCCATGTAGTCGACGTCCTCGACAGGCACGTCGGCGGGAGCGCCGAAGGAGCCGTCGAAGTCGCGGGTACGGGCGATCACGGTATGCGGACGGACGATCTTGCCCTCGGCATCGGTCGTGATGAACTCGTTGGTCTTGGGATCGAGCGGCGTGTTGGCCGGCGCGATGACGTGCTTCTCTTCCTCGTCAGCGGTCATCCAGTCGATCTGATCGGTGGCAACGCCGTTCTCGACACGACGGAACGGGGCCTCGATGAAGCCATACTCGTTGACGCGGGCGTAGAGGGCGAGCGAGCCGATCAGGCCGATGTTGGGGCCTTCGGGGGTCTCGATCGGGCACATGCGGCTGTAGTGCGAGTTGTGAACGTCGCGGACGGCCGTCGGCACGTTGGTGCGGCGGCTGGAGCCGGACTTGTGGCCGGCAAGACCACCAGGGCCGAGTGCGGACAGACGGCGCTTGTGGGTCAGACCGGTCAGGGGGTTCGCCTGGTCCATGAACTGCGAGAGCTGCGAGGAACCGAAGAACTCCTTGATGGAGGCCACGATCGGGCGGATGTTGATGAGCGACTGCGGGGTGATCTCGTCGATGTCCTGGGAGCTCATGCGCTCACGGACGACGCGCTCCATACGGCTCATGCCGATACGGAACTGGTTGGCGACGAGCTCGCCGACGGTGCGGATGCGGCGGTTGCCGAAGTGGTCGATGTCGTCGACCTTGAAGCCCTGCTCGCCGGCAGCGAGGGACAGGAGGTAGCGCAGCGTCGCGACGATATCCTCGTCGGTGAGCACCGTGACCTCTTCCTCGGTGGTGAGGTTGAGCTTCTTGTTGACCTTGTAACGACCGACGCGGGCCAAATCGTAGCGCTGCGGGTTAAAGAGCAGGCCCTCGAGCAGGCTGCGGGAAGCGTCCACGGTGGGAGGCTCGCCCGGGCGCAGGCGACGGTAGATCTCGATGAGGGCGTCCTCGCGAGTGAGGGCGGTGTCGCGCTCCAGGGTGCGCTTGATCACATCGGAGTTGCCGAGCAGCTCGATGATGTCGTCGTTGGTGACGGCGATGCCAAGGGCGCGCAGGAACATCGTGGCGCTCTGCTTGCGCTTACGGTCGATGGAGACCATGAGCTGGTCGCGCTTGTCGACCTCAAACTCAAGCCAGGCACCGCGGGACGGGATGATCTGGGCCTTGTAGATCTGCTTGCCCGAATCCATCTCGGAGCTGTAGTACACGCCCGGGGAGCGGACGAGCTGCGAGACGACGATACGCTCGGTACCGTTGATGATGAAGGTGCCCTGATCGGTCATCATGGGGAAGTCGCCCATGAAGACGAGCTGCTCCTTGATCTCGCCGGTCTCCTTGTTGGTGAGACGGACGTCGGTCAGAAGCGGAGCCTGATAGGTCATATCCTTCTCGCGGCACTCCTCGACGGTGTGCGCGGGGTCGCCGAACTGATGCTCGCCGAAGGTAACCTCGAGAACATGGTTCTGACTCTGGATGGGGCTGGATTCCTTGAACGCCTCACGAAGGCCCTCATCCTTAAAACGCTCAAAGGATTCCCTTTGAACAGAGATAAGGTTGGGGAGCTCCATGGCCTCCGGGATTTTCCCGAAGCTGACGCGCTTGCGCTCAGTGGCAGTGTATGCGTAGGTCACCAGGTTTTTCCTCCTTCACGGAAATGCTCGGTGGGTTGGCGAGGCATAGCTTCGCCAGTTATCGCAACCTAATAGTTTATCAGGTACCGACCGTTGGGCAAGAAAAGCCTTGACGCGATTGAGTTTTTGGAGTAGCAAAGTTTTTCGACAGAAAACACGCAGGTAGATGTATGTGTATCGAACATCTGTTCATATATTTTATGTGAACAGAGAGCTAGCAATCGCAGCTCTTATAAAAAACGGGCGCGAACCGAGGTCCACGCCCGTAAATGTCGGTGCCCGAAGGCTTACTTGCGCATCAATCCGCCGCGCTCGTCGATGGCGTCCCAGAAGGCATCGGCAAAGCGGGGGTCGCTTGCAGCCATGAGGGCGTTGGTGGCCATCCAGCCAGAGGGAGTGCCGGTGTCGTAGCCCGACAGCGGGTCGATGACGACTGCGTACATGGCTTCGCGGTCGAGCGAACGGGCCATGGCGTCGGTGAGCTGGATCTCGCCGCCCTTGCCGGCCTGCTGATCTGCCAGCAAGTCCATGACCAGCGGGCTCAGCAGGTAGCGACCGACGATGTACAGGTTGGACGGAGCCGCCTCGGGAGCGGGCTTCTCGACCAGACCGCCGATACGCCAGACAGCGCCCGGCTCGACATCGGCAACGCCCTCGGCGCCCTCGAGCGAACCGACGCGCTCGCCGGCGATAACGCCGTAGCGGCTGACTTCCTCGGGCGAGCAAGCAGCGACGGCGATAACCGAAGCGCCACCGTGCTCCTTGGAAACGGCAAGCATCTTGTCGCAGATATCGCGGTTAGGCACAACGTAGTCGCCCAGAAGAACCAGGAAGTTCTCCCCTGCCACGGCGTCGGCAGCAGAGCGAATAGCATGGCCGAGGCCCTTGGGCTCGTACTGATAACGGAAGTCGACCGGCATACCGCCAGCGTGGGCGACGGCATCGGCATAGGCGTTCTTACCGCGCTCGCGCAACAGGTTCTCGAGCGAACGGTCGGGCTGGAAGTAGTTCAGTAGCTCGGGCTTACCGGGAGAAGTAACGATGATGGCATCGTCGACCTCCTCGGGGTCGAGTGCCTCCTCGACGACATACTGGATGACCGGCTTGTCGAGCACCGGCAGCATCTCTTTGGGCGTGCACTTGGTGCCAGGCAGAAAACGCGTGCCAAGACCGGCGGCGGGGATGATTGCCTTCATGTTATTCAAAGATCCTTTCGCAGGCGCAAAAGCGCCCCGTGCGTGCGGCGCACAGCCGCAGACCAAATTGCGATACCCAAGCATCTTACCGCTGGAACTATATGTCGCTACAAGGCAGAGACAATTCTTCAGCAGGTCAACGCAAATTATTGCTCGAATGGTGCAATTTTATTGCCCAACGGCAGGGCACGCGATACGACGCAAATCACAGAACATGGCAGTTTGAGCAACCGATGTCGAGGAACCGAAAAACAAAAAAGACGGGGCTCGCAATGCGAACCCCGTCTGCAAAGAAATCTGGCGAGAAAGCCTGATTACTTGAGGGTGACAGCAGCGCCAGCAGCCTCGAGCTTCTCCTTGGCAGCCTCGGCGTCCTCCTTCTTGGCACCCTCGAGAACAGCCTTGGGAGCGCCCTCGACGACCTCCTTGGCCTCCTTCAGGCCAAGGTTGGTGAGCTCACGGACGGCCTTGATGACCTGGATCTTGTTGTCGCCGAAGCCCTCGAGCACGACGTCAAACTCGGTCTTCTCCTCGGCCTCAGCAGCGCCAGCAGCGGGAGCGGCGACAACAGCGGCAGGAGCAGCGGCGGAAACGCCGAAGGTGTCCTCGATAGCCTTAACGAGCTCGGAAGCCTCGAGAAGGGTCATTTCCTTAAGAGCATCGATGATCTCATCGGTGGTAAGCTTAGCCATTTCTAAGTCCTTTCGGTTTCCGTGTCTGTGCACGGAGATCAGTTAAAACACGGCGCGAATGCGCCAGGGGTGCGGCGTTGCCGCCGCGGGTGAAAACAGCGACTAGGCTGCCTTCTGCTCGGAGACCTGCTGGATCGAACGAGCGAGACCAGAGGAAACGCCGTTGACGCAGACAGCGATGTCGCGAGCGAAACCGGAGATGAGACCGGCGATCTGGCCGAGAAGCTGATCCTTGGTGGGCAGCTCGGCGATAGCCTTAACATCATCAGCGGAAACGGCCTTGCCGTCGGAGATACCGCCCTTGATCTCAAGGACGCCCTTGGACTTAGCAGAGAAGTCCTTAAGGGCCTTAGCGGCCTCGACCGGCTCGGACTCGTAGAACACATAAGCGACGGGGCCGGCGAGGATCTCGTCGAGCTCGGGCTGCTCCTGGTTCTTGAGAGCGATCTTGACCAGGTTGTTCTTGTAGACCTTCATCTCGGCGCCGCACTCGCGAAGCTGATGACGCAGCTCCTGAGCCTGCTTAACCGTCAGACCGTTGTAGTTGACGACAAACAGACCGGCGTTCTCGGCGATACGGGACTCGATCTCTGCAACCTTGTCGATTTTGTACTGCTGGGGCATAAATTACACCTCCTCGAATTCTTTCCGGGCACGGTCCGCCACAAGGACGTGACGGGGGCATGTCCAAAAAGAAAGCCCCCGCGCTGCATGAGCGACGGGGGCGAGAAGACATATCTACTCGACCACCTCGGCTGGCGGGATATCCCATTAAGCTCGCGGGCGATGCCCGTTTGCACCGGCTGTCTCTGGCAGCGGATTCGTGCGTGAACCGAAAGTATTATGGCGGGGACCCCGGCGTCGGTCAACGGGCACGAGGATTCGCACACAAACCCTGCATACGCTCCGGTCGGGAGGGGCAGGGCGAGTTTTCCGCTCGGTCAAGTCCTGGGCTCGCACGAAGGCCACATTAAGTGGCCTTCGGCTCGTGCGGAATCTACGGAAAACTCGCCCTGCCCCTCCCGACCGGAGCTACGTTGCCTTTGTTGCGAATCCTCGTGCCCGTTGGCCGGCGCGCCCCACGCATAACCCTTAGGTCGGTGGGCTGATGGGTTGGGTCCCGTTGGGCTACAGGGTTGAAAGGAAGGTGGACAGGCGGCGGAGGCCTTCGTCTAGGTCTTTGTCGGAGACGCAGTAGCTTAGGCGGATGTGGCCTTCGGTGCCGAAGCAGTCGCCCGGGACTAGGGCTACGTTTGCCTCTTCGATGGCTTTGATGCAGAAGTCTTCGCTGGTTAGGCCGAACTTTTTGATGCTCGGGAAAGTGTAGAAGGCTCCTGCGGGCTCTACTACGTCGAGGCCCATGGCGTTTAAGGCTGCGAGTACGCGTTCGCGGCGGGCTCGGTAGACTTTGAGCATGGGGGTTGGGTCGACGGTCAGGGCTCGGGCTGCGGCGTCCATTTCGAAGGAGACAGCACTCGATACTAAGTATTGGTGAGCCTTTGCGATCTCGGCGATGACGGGGGCTGCCGCTGCGAGCCAGCCCAAGCGCCAGCCGGTCATGGCCCAGGGCTTGGAGAAGCTCTCGATGACCACCGTCTGGTCGCGCAGCTCCGGATGGCGCTGGGCAAAGCGCTCGTAGCCATCCACATAGACCAGACGGTTGTATACGTCGTCGCAGACTACGTAGATGCCCGCCTGCTCTGCCACGCGCGCCACGACGTCGAGCGATGCCGCGTTGAGAATGCAGCCCGTGGGATTGTTGGGCGAGCAGATAACGACGGCCTTGGTCGCCGGGGTCACACAGGCGCGAAGCGCATCCTCGTCAATCTGGAATTGCGCAGGCTCCGTATCCAAGAAGACCGCCTTGGCGTGGTTGGCCACGACGATGCTCTCGTACAGGCCAAAGGCGGGCGTGGGGATAATGACCTCGTCGCCGGGGTTGAGCATAGCCATAAATGTTGCCGACAGGGCCTCGGTCGCGCCGTCGGTCAGGATGACCTCATCGGCGGAAAACGCCAGACCCGCGTCACCCATATATTCGGACAGTGCCTCGCGCAGGGCGGGGCGGCCGTTGTTGGGCGGATAGTGCGTGTCGCCGCGGTCCAACGAAGCAGTCACCTCGGCGCTAACCACATCGGGCGTGGGAAAATCGGGCTCACCGAGCGCAAGCGCAATGCATCCCGGATGCTGCGCGGCGAGTGCGTTAATCCGACGGATGCCGGAGGGCTTGAGCGTGGCAAGCGAGGTATTCATGGGCAGACGCATGGCATTCCTTTCGTGAGGGTTGCACTAGGATAGCGCGGCGGAGCGCCGTCATACGGTGTAACCTAAACGGAAACCGACCGGAAAGGAGGCGGCATGGAGACGACCGCACGCGGCGATGTACCAAAAACACTGCATAACATCGCGTTTGTCAGTATTTCCGAGAGCGCCGATCTTGAGTTTTTGCTCTGGGACCTGCAGGATGCCATCGCCGCCTATGCACAGCTTTCCGGCACTGTGCTCCCCCACCCGGTCGTTTTGGAGGCGGATGATTCCGGCAGCGTTGCCGGTGCCGCCGATGGCATTGTGTTCGCCATTGAAGATGCACCCAATGATGAAGCGATGGCGCCCATTAAGCAGATGCTCGACCGCTTTGGCGGCGCAGGGACGCGTGCCTATGTTGTTGTCCAGGCCGACGTCGGCGGCCTCGAGCGAGCACACGGGCTCGTCGTGCGTCTGCGAGCGACGTGCGACCTTCGTGGGCTGTCATGGTGCGGCGGCGTTGTCGTCTGTACCGGCAGCGGCTTCGCGGCGCTTCGTCACTCACCGCGCATGGGACTCTTGCGGCGACCGTTTTCGGAAGCGATGGACAAGCTCGTAGGCGCCGTTCGTATGGGCTGTTCGGTTGAGCATGCGCAGCGACTTGGTGGTGGTAATGCCGAGGACGTCGACGCCGACGGCATGATTTGCACCGAGCCAGCCGTGCCCGCGCCGATCTGGCGAGGCGTTCTGAAACGTCTGGGCGCCCACGCTCAAACAAAAATCTAAATTAAATAACAGCCCAGTCAACGGCTTCACTCCAACGCTCGACAAGCCGCTCCAAACGCCACGCCGCGTTGGCAGGACTCGTCGACGGCAGCACGATGGCGGGTAGCCCCGTCCGCTCTTGTAGATAGCGTTTGTAGAGCCGCCCGGCCGCGCCGCCGTTGCAGATAACGACCTCAATCGGCGTGACATCGGTAATGCGCTCGACATGCGCCGGAACGACGTTTTTGATGCTCGCGTCGCTTGAGCCCTTGATGTCACAGCTCTCGATCACGTCCCACAGGGCCACGCCGCCGTTGAGCAGCATAGCCCGCTTGGCAGCAACCGAGGCGTCGAGCGTCGCGGGCTCGCCGCTCGCCAAAGAGTCTCCCTCGTTGGGCGGCACGGGCACACCGAGGCACGCGGCCATCACACGCCAAAAGCGATTCTGAGGGTTGCCGTAATAAAAGGCGTTGGCGCGCGAAAGCACCGAGGGAAACGATCCGAGCACCAAAACGCGCGAGTGCTGGTCGAACACGGGCTCAAACCCATGCTCAATATGTTGATAGCCCTCATCGGACGCAGCCATGGCCTAGGCCCTCAACAGATAGCGCACCTCGTAGGGTGCAAGCTCAAGGGCACCCGTTAGCTCGACTGTGGGCGCGCCGTCGGCAAGTAGGTCGGCAAAGGAGCCGTTGAGCTCGCCGGCTCCAAAGGTATAGGGCTCGTTCACGGCATTGACCGCCACGAGCACCGTCGCGTCGTCGCAGGCGCGCTCGAACAGTAGCTGCTTGTTCTGGATCACCACGTTGCGATAGGCACCATAGTTGAGGGCACGGGCCGCCGCGTCGTCTGCCGAGCGCAGGTGCGCGAGCTGCTTGATGAAGGCCGTCAGCTCGTTGGGCGCAGGCTCATCGAGCGCAGGTCGCAGCGCCCAGTCACCATCGGGGCCGCCCTTTTCGCCAGGAATCCCCCACTCGCTGCCATAGTAGACGCACGGAATGCCCGGCATGCCAAAGAGCATGCCATAAGCGGGACGCAGGCACGACTTGTCGGTGAGGATGCTCGCCAGGCGCGGCACGTCGTGGTTGTCGACAAACGACAGCAGGTGTTTGCCGCGGTAGATGCACCACGGATCGCCGCCAAACTGGCGATGCAGCGAATGGGCAATCTCGAACATGTTGACCGAGTTAAAGCTGGAGTACAGGCCCTTGTAGCACTCGTAGTTGGTGCAGGAGTCAAGCATCTCGTCGTTGACGATCTGGTTGTAGTCGCCGTGGAGCGTCTCGCCGATCAGCACAAAATCGGGCTTGAGCTCGCGGGTAAAGGTATGCAGACGACGCATGAAGTCGCGGTCGAGCATATAGGCAACGTCCAGGCGCAGGCCGTCGACGCCAAACACGTCAGCCCAACGGCGCACGGACTCGAGCAGGTAATCGACCACAGCGGGATTTTGCAGGTTGAGCTTCACAAGTTCAAAATGGCCTTCCCAACCCTCGTACCAAAAGCCGTCGCCATAGCAGGAGTCGCCGTCAAAGCTAATGTGGAACCAGTCCTTGTACGGCGAGTCCCACTTACGCTCCTGCACATCACGGAAGGCCCAGAAGCCGCGGCCGACGTGGTTGAAGACCGCATCGAGCACCACACGGATGCCATGGGCGTGCAGCGTCTCGCATACGGCGGCAAAATCGGCATCCCCGCCCAGGCGGCGGTCGACATGGCGCAGGCTGCGCGTATCGTAGCCGTGGCTGTCGGATTCGAGCGGCGGGTTGATGAGCACAGCGCCAACGCCGAGTTCTTGCAGGTAGTCAGCCCATTGGGCGATCTTCATGATGGGTGCATCGGGGTTGGGCGCGGCGTTGGCAGCCTGAGCGAGCTCATCCTCGGCAACGGGCGCGGCGTTTTCGCGCAGAGCCCCGCAAAAGCCCAGCGGATAGATCTGATAGAACGTCGTCTCGTATGCCCACATAGCAACCTCCCGGTAAGCTCAACACAACGACATCCATTGTATGCCCAGCTTGTATCCTCTCCCCCAAAATAAGTTGCGGTGGAATAGTTCCTGCTTGGGCCTTCAGGGGCCTTAAACAGGAACTATTTCACCGCAACTGATGAGGGAACGTGATTAGGCAACGAGCTTGGCGCGGCGAATGGCTGGGAACAGTACGGTGATGGCAAGGATGACGCCCACGACGGTAATCGCCCCGCCCGCGAAGCCAATCCAAGCGATACCGGGGCCCGACACCACGGCGCCGCCGATCGCCGTACCGGTGCCGATACCCAGATTGAACAGGCCCGAGAAGATCGACATGGCGACAGCCGACGAATCCGCCGGCGTGTACTTGATGAGCTCGGCTTGGAACGCCACGTTAAAGGCCGTGGCGCAGCAGCCCCACAGTGCGCAAACGGCAAGCACTGCCGCGAGCGATGACGCGGCCGGACCCATGAGCAGCAGAGCCACCGGCACGCCGGAGAGTGTGATAGCCAAGAACGGAAAGCGATGCCCATCGAACAGTCGGCCGAACAGCCAGCTTCCGAGCAGACCGGAGCAGCCAAACGCCGTCAGCGTCATGGTAATAGCGCTTGCGTCGACGTGCGCGACCTGTGCCAGGAACGGCTCGATATAGCTGTAACCCGCGTAATAGCCGGTCGCCATAAAGACCGTGACCGCGTAGAGCGCGAGCAGGAACGGGTTCTTGAGCAGCTCGGGCAGCTGTTTGACGGTAAAGCGCTCGCCCGCCGGCATGGCCGGGAACACCGCTGCCTGGTACACCACCGCGGCGGCAGAGAAGGCACCGACCACGGCGAATGTCATGCGCCAGCCCACGGCCAGTCCGATGGCGCGACCGATCGGCAGGCCAAAGATCTGCGCGATGGACGAGCCTGTGGCGATTATGCTGATCGCGAGCGCCCCGTGGCGGGTGTCGACTAGGCGCGAGGCCATGATCGAGGCGACCGACCAGAACACGGCGTGCGCGCAGGCAACCACCAGGCGCGCACAGACCAGGATGGGATATGTCGGTGCCACAGCGGACAGGAACTGACCCAGAGAAAACACGGCGAGCACGCCGAGCAGCATCCGCTTGAACTCAAAGCGCGAGGCAAACACCATAAGCGGCAGCGACAGCAGCATGACGCCCCAGGCATAGACCGAGATCATGATGCCTGCCTGGGCCTCGGTGAGCGAGAACGACGCGGCGATATCAGTCAGAAGGCCGATGGGCATGAACTCCGACGTGTTGAATACGAACGCGCAGCAGGCGAGCCCGATAAGCGGGAGCCACTGCTTGAGTGAGATGCCATCTTGTCTTGCCTGAGCCATGTAGAAACCTCTCCGATTGTCTTGAGCGGTGGGCGATTATATAGCAACGGCCCCGCATCCGTCAGTACAGATGCAGGGCCGCAATCAACTCAATACACAGAGGTTGCGCCGTCAATTAATAACTAAGCCAGCCCCAGCAATATGCCCGCCGAATGCACGACAAACGCCACGATCCAGGCGACCGTCACCTGAAACGCGAACACGGCAACGGCATAGCGCGCGCCCAACTCGCTCTTGACGGCGCCGATGGACGCCACGCAGGGCGGGTACAGCAGCGTAAAGACCAGGAACACGTAGGCGGTAAACGGCGAAAACATGGCTGACAGTGCCGCGGGCGACGTCGCGCCCAAAAGCACCGTGAGGGTCGAGATGACGCTCTCCTTGGCAATAAGTCCCGTGACGAGTGCCGTCGAGGCGCGCCAGTCGCCAAAGCCGAGCGGCGCCAGCAGCGGCGCGATGATGCTACCAAGGCCCGCAAGGAGGCTTTGCGACTGATCGGCGACCACGTTAAAGCGGATATCGAACGTCTGCAGGAACCAGATGACCACGGTAGCGGCAAAGATAATGGTAAAGGCCTTGGTAATAAAGTCTTTGGCCTTATCCCATGCCAGCATCACCGTCGTCTTGACGCTCGGCAGGCGGTAATTGGGAAGCTCCATGATAAACGGCACCGGGTCGCCCTTAAATGCCGTGCGGTTGAGTACCAGGGCCGCGACGCAGCCGACCGCGATGCCGATCAGATAGAGCGAGACCATGGCGGGTACCGTCGCCTGCGGGAAAAACGCCCCGCACAGCAGACCGTAGACCGGCAACTTGGCCGAGCAGCTCATGAACGGCGTGAGCATAACCGTCATCTTGCGGTCGTGCTCGGACGGCAGCGTGCGGGTCGACATGATTGCCGGCACGGTGCAGCCAAAACCAACGAGCATGGGCACGAAGCTGCGGCCCGACAGGCCAAAGCGGCGCAGCACCTTATCCATGACAAAGGCCACACGCGCCATGTAGCCCGAGTCTTCCAGAATGGAGAGGAACAAGAAGAGCACGACGATAATCGGCAGGAAGGTCAGTACGCTGCCCACGCCCGTAAGCACGCCGTCGACAGCCAGTGAGCGCACCACGTCGTTGGTGCCGAACGCCTTGAGGCCCGCATCGGCCGAGGCGATGATGGCAGCGATGCCGTCCTCCATGAGTCCCTGCAACGCCGCGCCGATCACGCCAAACGTCAGCCAAAAAACGAGACCCATGATCACCAGGAACGCCGGGATGGCCGTATAGCGACCCGTCAGGATGCGGTCGATCTTGACGGAGCGCACGTGCTCGCGGCTCTCGTGCGGCTTGACGACGCAACGCCCGCACACGTCGCCGATAAAGCCAAAGCGCATATCGGCCAGCGCGGACAGGCGGTCGGTGCCGGCCTCGCCCTCCATCTGGGTAATGATGTGCTCGATAGCGTCGAGCTCGTTGCGATCCAGGTGAAGCGCCTCGGTCACCAGCTCGTCGCCCTCAACCAGCTTGGTCGCTGCAAAGCGCACCGGGATGTGCGCCGTCACGGCATGGTCCTCGATAAGGTTGGCAATACCGTGGATGCAGCGATGCAGTGCACCACCGTCCGAGCCATCGGGCGCGCAGAAGTCCAGGCGACCGGGGCGCTCGCGGAACCGCGCCACGTGCAAGGCATGATCCACCAGCTCGCCGATACCCTCGTTGCGGGCAGCGCTAATGGGGACAACAGGCACGCCCAACAGGCTCTCGAGCAGGTTGACGTCGATGGCGCCGCCGTTAGCCGTCACCTCGTCCATCATGTTGAGCGCGATGACCATGGGGCAGTCGAGCTCCATAAGCTGCAGCGTCAGGTACAGGTTGCGCTCGATATTGGTGGCGTCGATGATATCGATGATGGCATCGGGATGCTCGTCAAGGATAAACTGGCGGCTCACAATCTCCTCGCCCGTGTACGGCGACAGGGAGTAAATGCCGGGCAGGTCGGTAACGCTCGCCTCGGGGTGGTTACGGATAGTGCCGTCCTTGCGGTCGACCGTCACGCCGGGAAAGTTACCGACGTGCTGGTTGGAGCCCGTAAGCTGGTTGAACAGCGTGGTCTTACCGCAGTTTTGGTTGCCGGCGAGGGCAAAGTGCAGCGGTACGCCCTCGGGTACGGCCGTTTTTGCCGCACGGGGCGAATACGTCCCCTCGCCGAGTGCCGGATGCTCCGTCGTGCCGATTGCAGCGTTAGCGCGCGGACCCATATCGGTATCGTGAATGCCCACGAGCTCAATGCGGGCGGCATCGTCCTTGCGCAGTGTCAACTCGTAGCCACGCAGACGGATCTCGAGCGGGTCGCCCATGGGAGCGTACTTCATCATGGTGACTTCGGTGCCCGGCGTGAGTCCCATGTCCAAAATATGCTGTCGGAGCGCCTGATCGTCGGATGTCACCGATGCGACAACGGCGTCCTTTCCAATCTCGAGTGTATCGAGCTTCACGCGCTCATCCTTTCGTTAGACGCGGTTAACCGTTTACCGGGGCTAACCAACTCGTAACGACAAATGATAGCGCTCTGAACTATTTTATAAAGTCAAATACCGATGTTTACCTGAGCAAACTTTATGCGATGCGCCCCGAAAGCTCTTTGCGCATACCGCTCAGCGAGATCGAAACGGAACCCGACCGCGCGGTAGCAGTGAGTCGATCACCCTCGACTGACCCCGTGCATGTAAAGGGTGCCTTGCCCATCAAGACGTGGGAGATAGTACCCGAGAGTTCAAAGAAATCGCCCTCAGCGCGGGCACTCGAGAGAGCGATATTGAGACCCCTGACGTTTAGTACTGCCCTGAGCACGCCGTTCACCCCATGTGAAAACGTCACCTCGCCGCGTTTACTCCCCACCGGCGTCTGGGCCGAAACCACATACGTACCCTCAAGCATGGCTCCTCCTCTGAGTAGGCTTTTTGAAATGGCCATCTAGTCTACTTTGCTGCGAGACGGCTTGCCCAGAAACCGCGAGCACACAATGACGTTCAATCAACAGATTGCTGCAAGGGAAGCAAGCGTGCAAGGGGGACAGATTACTTTTGACACCATTTGCGCCAACGGACGGGATGCGGAGCGACGACCGTGCAGGTGGATTCCGGATCGTCGCTTCCTCCGTCCCCCAGCGAATCAAAACGA
This sequence comes from Collinsella sp. AF05-9, assembly GCF_003465595.1. NCBI lineage: Bacteria > Bacillati > Actinomycetota > Coriobacteriia > Coriobacteriales > Coriobacteriaceae > Collinsella > Collinsella sp. AF05-9. The sequence continues at coordinate 18,676 of NZ_QSBB01000008.1, read as the reverse complement.
AGTTGCGGTGGAATAGTTCCTGTTTGAAGCTTTAACCAGTAAAACAGGAACTATTCCACCGCAACTGCAAAAGCCCGCGCTGGCAACAAATGTCACCTGCGCAGGCTTGGTGGGCGCTCACAAAGGCACGTAATAGAGACCCACATCAGTTATGGAATGCCAAGCAGCATCGATACGCGATGCCCGCCGGCCTACCAAGCAACGAAGCTCGCCGTAGCCTTAGACGATCGGCGCGATGCCGGCAAAGTGCAGATACAGCGAGATAACTGCCACGACAATGACCACTGCTGCGATCAGCTTGTCGTGCAGATGCGGAAGCACCTGCTTGCCGCGGCCGCGCTCGCCCAGAATATAGACGGGGATGGCTGGGGCAAAAAGGATCGTCGTGATCATGACGCCCTGGAGGCCCGTCGACCACACCAGGAACAGCGTGTAGATAAAGCCGAGCGTACCAAAGAAGCGTGCTTTGCCGACACTCGGCGCGTGCGGCCCGTCCAAATGCTCGTTCTTCCAGCCGATCACCATGTAATAGGCAGCCGAGCAGACATACGGAACCAGAATCGTGTTGACCGCGCAGCTATAGAAGAACTGGTAGGTGCTCGCCGCCACATACGACACAATTAAGAAGAGTTGCGTGATGCCGGAGCTCACGAGAACCGTTACCACCGGGGCGTCGTGCTTGTTCGTCTTGGCAAACGCCAGCGGGAAGGATCCCTGGCGCGCCGCCTCGAACGGCGTCTCGGACGCAATGATGACGTAGCCCAGCAGCGCGCCGACCAGCGAGAGGATAACGCCAAGGTTTACGATGGCAGCACCAACCGGACCGATTGCGCACTCGAGAATTCCCGCCATGGAGGGCGTTGCGAGCTGTGCCATCTCCTCGCGCGGCATAATGCCGAGCGACAGCATCGAGATGATCAGATACAGCGTGAATACAGCCGCAAATCCGAGCGCCGTCGAGCGGCCGACGTCACGCACGTACTTAGCACGGCCCGAGATAACGACAGCGCCCTCGATGCCCGTGAAAACCCAGACAAGGGCGATCATGGTCGAGACAACCTGCTCGCCAAAGCCAGGACCAGCCGGCTCTCCCCAGAAGTTGTCCATAAAGATATCGACGTTGAACTTACCCAGGAGCACGATACTCAGCACAAAGAGACCCAGCGGCACCAGCTTCGCCAACGTGACGATCGTGTTAATGCCCGCAGCCTCCTTAACACCACGAAGCACAAGGGCGGTAAGGAACCACAAAAACACGCTGGCGCAGACGATGGAAAGCAGGTTGTTACCCGCGCCAAACGCTGGGAAGAAATAGCCCAGCGCGCTAAACAGCAAGAGCGCAAAGCTCACGTTGGAAAGACATGCGCTGATCCAGTAGCCCCAGGCGGAGTTGAATCCAATGTAATCGCCAAAACCGGCCGCAGCGTATGCATAGATGCCGCCGGTCAGGTCGGGACGGGCCTGAGACAAACCGTTGAACACCATCATCAGCGCAAAGACGCCAATGAAGCAAATTCCCCACGAGACGATAACCGCACCGGTATTTGCCCCGCCTGCTGCCATATCGCCGGCAAGCGAAAAGATGCCGCCACAAATACTGGCGGTAATGACCATCATGGTCAGACGAAAGAGATCGAGGCCATTAGGGTCGATAATCTCGTCGTTTTGAGCTTTAGAGGCCATTGTATGTGCACCCCCTTCATCATGTGATCGAACGAAAGAGCCCGGACGTCCCGAATCGGGTGCCGGGCCATCGGTCAAGCGATCATCAGACTGTTACAGCTATCGCGTTAGAAGCGCAGCGACAGGCAAGAAAGGCCGCCGTCGACCTTGCGATACTCGGAGGTGTCGACGACGAGCGTCTTGTAGCCCAGATCCTGCACGGCCTTGAGCACGGTCGGATAGCCCTCGGCAACGATGACCGTACCGTTGACCCAGATGCAGTTGGCGCCGTAAGCCTCGTCCTCGGGCACGACGATCTTGTTGTACTGGGCAAAGTCGGGCTTATCGATGAACTCACCGGAGACGAGCATGTTGTTGTCCTCGATGTAGTTGACGCCCGTCTTGAGGTGCAGGACCTCCTCCAGCGGAACCTCGGAACCCTCGAGGCCCCAGCCCTCGAGAATCTCGCAGAACTGGCGGATGCCCTCTTCGTTGGTACGAGCGGAGCGACCGACGTAGAAGTGGTCGCCGACCATCATGACGTCGCCGCCGTCGAGCGTGCCGGGGGAAACGATGTGCTTCACATGCTCGTCGTCAAAGAAGCGACGGACGGCCGGCTCGATCTCGTCCTTCTCGCCATTACGGCTGTCGGCGCCGGGGTTGGTAATGATGGCGCCGCAGCGAGTGATAACGGCCGGATCCTCGACGAAGCAGCTGTCGGGATACTGCTCGAGGGCGGGCAGCACCGAGACATCCACGCCGCACTGCTCGAGCGCATGCTCGTAATCGTAGTGCTCCTCGATGGCGCGCTCGTAGATGGGCTGGCCAAGCTCGGGGGCGCTCGTGATGCCATTGCTCAGGGACTTGCCGGGACGACGGATGATGACGTGGCTGAACTTGGTCATGATGATCCTCCTTGGATCTCATAGTACTGAGCGGACTTCCTTGCGTCCGCCTTCCTTCCGATGGCTTTATCTTAGGGTGTCTTTGCTGTTTTGTATATTGTATACAATCCTGAACGGTAGATAATTCTCGGTAAGCGTATTTTCGCTTCTCCTGATTGAGTAGCACGATTTAGCTGGTCGTTCTATAATTCGACTGAGCTATTCAAGCGAAACGTATTTAATTTTAAAAATATACCGTTAAGGAACATAAGCTCATGGAAACGCTCAGAAGGCCCCTGAAGGACCACGTATACGACTATATTTCGAGCCGTATTGACGCCGGCGAGTTGTCCGCCGGCGACCGGCTGAGCGAGCAAGCGATCTGCGATGCCATGGGCGTGTCGCGCACGCCGGTTCGCGAGGCGCTCATCCAGCTCGCAAGCGACGGCTATCTGGACAATCTCCCCCGCCGCGGATTCCGCGTCCGTGGGTTCGATCAGCAAAACGCCGTTGAAGTCTTTGAGATCATGGGGCCGCTCGACGGGCAGGCCGCATATCTCGCCTGTCCGAACCTAACCGACGATGACATTACGCAGCTTAAATTTCTCGTCGGCTCCATGGACCTCGCGATCCAAGGCGGCCTCATCCGTAAGTACGACGATATTCAGCGAGACTTTCACCTTACGTACTTCAACCGCTGCGGCAACGACCGTCTGCGCGATATGATCTCGCAGCTCGAGCGTTGCTTTATCAAGCGCGATTACGAGACTGTCGACCAGGAGACGGCGTGCGAACTGCTCAATAAAGCCAACAACGAACATGCTCATATTCTTGAGTTGTTCGAAGCACGAGATGCGACGGGCGTGCGCGACTACGTTCGCGATGTCCATTGGAACACAGAAAACGCCCAGTTCACTGTTTGGTAGGAAAGCAACAAGGGACGCCGTCGGTCTTAGACCTTAGCGCCAGCACCGCCCAAACTGATCCGCTTTCCTCCGTCCCCGAGGGATCATTCTTTTGGCAGCCAAGACAACGCCGATGTTTTGGCGCAGACAGCGAAAGCCCGCCAAAGCGAGCAAGGTGCCTTGAAACGAGGCGGCATTGACCTTCTGGTCATGCCGCCGAAGTTGAAAGGCAGATTGCCGCTCTGGCGGGCTTGCAGCGTCGAGCTGTTACGCGGTTTGGTAAAACCGCGTAACTAGAAGCCGTGGCGCTCCAAAAAGCGGAAGGCCAGGCGGATCCAGGGACGGACTGCCACTTGCTTGTCCTCATTGTCGACCGCAGTGTTGGCGTTGCCGAGCGAAAGGCCGTGACCGCCCTGGTCAAAGACGTGCATCTCGCATGCAACGCCCTCCTCGGCCATGCGCTGCGCAAACGGGTAGACCTGCGCGACCGGCGCCGTCTTGTCGTCGGACACGCCCCACACAAAGGTCGGGGGCATCTGACGCGAAACATGCGTGGTGGGGCAGATGTCGGCCAGGTGCTCGTCGGTCGCCTCGCCGCCCGTCACCATCGACAGATAGTCGTTGAGCAAATCGCGCCCCGTCTTGCCACCCGTCTTGGGCACGCGCAGGTCGATGCGCGGGTCGCGCGTCTGCATATCACGCACATAGGCAAGGTCGAGCAACGGATAGCCCAGCACCACGGCGTCGGGACGAATATCCTCCGGACGAGCCCCTGCCAGGCCCGCGAAGGGACCAGTCTTCCACTGCGTTGCCAGCGAAGCGCAAATCATGCCGCCCGCCGAGAAGCCCACGATGCACACGCGCTTGGGATCGACATGCCACTCGTCGGCGTTGGCGCGCACGGTAGCGACCATCTTGGCAAGGTCTGCCTGCGGGTGCGGAAAACTCACGTCGCCCGTGCCACTCGTCACATAGTTGAGCACAAAGGCCTGGTAACCGTGATCCAAAAACGCAAACGCCACGGGATCCTGCTCGTGCGGAGCGATATGCGTAAACCCGCCTCCGCCGCAGATGATCACCGCGGGGCGGCGGCCATTGGGCTTGTCGGGCAGCGGCTCGGCACCCAAATACGTAAACGTCGCCGGATAATCCTCGGTCGGCTCCTCGCCCCACAGCGCGTGATTCTCGACAATCATATGTGCTCCCTTCGCGCAGATTATGCGCACTATTTTTCGTCCTCAAGCGTACCCCAGTTGGACCCATGGCGCAGAAACACTCACGCAATAAGTTCCCTTTCAACTGATATATCACATAATCGCAGCTCAGCGCTATCGTTTCACAGCGTAAAATAGGGACGCTGACTGTGCCGGGAAACACGTACGAAACGTTTCCGGCAAACCACACGCGTGCAACATGCGCGCTTGATACGTTGGAGGCAACTATGGGTCTGCTCGATTCGCTTAAGTCCACCTTCACCTCGACGGGCGAGGCGTCCGTTCCGCCCGCAGCAAGCTTCGCCACCCGCGAAGGCGTCATCTATGCCCCCGTCAACGGCGTGCTCGTCAACCTGGACGAGGTCCCCGACGAGACCATCGCCTCGGGCATGCTCGGTCAGGGCTACGGCATCGAGCCCATCACCGGCACCATCTATGCGCCCGCCAACGGCCGCATCGGCGCCACCACCGTCACCAACCACTCCATCGGCATGATCACCGAGGACGGTCTTCGCGTGTTCATCCATGTTGGCCTTGGCACCGTGGAAATGAACGGCAAGGGTTTTGCCCGCTTTGTCGAGATGGGCGATGAGGTCAAGGCGGGCCAGCCGCTCATCAGCTTCGACCGCGACGCCATTAAGGCCGCTGGCCACGAGGACATCGTGACCGTCATCATCTCTGAGCTCGACCGCCTCAAGAGCATCGACCACGTCGGCGAGTCTGGCACGCTTATCGGCGGCAATCCGCTCGTCAAGCTCGGCGATCCGCTGCTGGTTGCCAAGACCAAGTAGCAAGGCCCCGCGCCACACAGCCAAAAGGCACCTCGTCAAGCGCCCGCGACCATTTGGCCGCGGGCGCTTTTCGTTTGAAAAAGGTTGATTTCCGATCTCAGCCGAACACATTGAGCAAATAGGCCATTCCCGCAGTTAGCCGAACGCCCCCGCGGCCCCTCCCGGGGTCCGGGGGCGGCATTTTCCCAGTTGAAGGAACGGTGGAGATGTGTTTCGATGGGTCCGGTGGCCATGCTCCGCCCGCCGCCCGGCGCCTCTTCCCAGACTCAGCCGGACGGTCGGTCCGCCTATTCCGTTTTTCCCTTTCAGGCTAGGCCAGCGGGGCATCGCCCCTTTCCGCGCGCGCCCGCGCGATGAGCCCCGGCGTCAGGTCGAGCTCGCCGACGGGCACGTCCTCCACGCCGTACGCATCCAGCAGCGCCGCCGCGTCGGCGCCGAGCATCGCCCGGAAGGCGCGGGCGGGCGTCGCGAAGCCGAGCGCGCCGCGCGGCTCGGAGTTCACGTGCGACATCGCCAGCGACAGGTCGGCCGGGGCCAGCCGGTCGAACCTGAGGCCGCGGCCCTTGGGCAGCAGCTTCCTGATCTCGACGTGGTTGCGCTCGCAGGCGCCCTTCTGGTCGCTGCGCCCGGAGTCGCAGTAGAACAGCCTCGTCTCGCCTGCGCCCTTCTGGTCGCTGCGCCCGGGGTCGCAGTAGAACAGCCTCGTCTCGCCCCGCCCCTCGCCGAGCAGCGCCGCGATCGCGCCCTCGTCGGAGAACTCGGGGCCGTTGTCGGTGAGCACGGCGCGGAACACGCGGCGCGTCCCGTCGGCGCCGAGGACCGCCCGGACGCCCTCCAGGGCGCCCGCGACGCACCCGGCGGTCTTCTCCTCCAGCGGCAGCGCGAGCTGGAGCCTGCTGGGGCGGTGCAGCAGCGTGAGCAGGCAGGCGCCGTCCTCCCGGGCCCCCTCGACGGTGTCCATCTCCCAGGCCGCGGCGCACGCGTCCTCCCCGAGGGCGAGGAACGCGGCATGCGCCCTGCGGGCGGAGTGGCGGGTCGCCGCCCGGCACGCGGCGCGCTTCCTCGGCCTGTAGCCGACCTTGCGCCTGAGCTCCATGTTGGTCATGCCGTCGTAGCCCGCCGAGACCCAGCGGTAGATGGTCGACGGCGACAGGTCCACCGGGCCGCCGTTGCGCGCCGCCATCTGCTCGGGCGACAGCCCCCGGCGCAGGCAGTCCCTTATCGCCTCCAGCCTGGCC
>NZ_QSBB01000008.1:0-11972 GCF_003465595.1 Collinsella sp. AF05-9 | reverse complement strand
GTCCCTTATCGCCTCCAGCCTGGCCGCCGCGGCGGGCTCGTCGGCGTCTATCCCGCGCCTGGACGAGACGAGGACCGAGTCGGCGCACAGCTGCGCGGCCCGGGCCTCGTAGAAGACGTGCGGGCGGCGCTTGCAGCCGGCCGCGCGGTACCGCCCGCACCCGTTGCAGCAGCGCGGCCACGCGGCCAGGCGCGGGCAGGCCGCCGACAGGTCGGCGGAGGCGTCCACGCGCTCGCCGCGCCTGGCCTTCGGCGCCGTCACGAACCTGTGCGACGCCACCTCGGCGCTCACCGTAGAGGGCGACCTGCCCAGCTCCCTCGCGATCTCCCTGCACGACGCTCTGCGCTCCAGCATCCTCTGGACCGTGTCCCGCTCGTGCCTCGTGAGCCTTCCGTAGGCCCTCGGGACCGCCCTTGCGGAGCCCCTTTTCTTCTTTCCGGACATGCCGTCCTCCGATCTCCCGGGGCCGGCCGATCCGGCCCTCAGGGTATCGGGTTCCCACATTCATCCGTACATGTACGGATGAATGTGGGAGGTGTTCGGATAAAGTCGATAATCAAGGTTCGTTTGAAAAACCATCCCGCCAATGCCTTATCTGTATAGCCCAAATGAGCCGAGCTGCTAGAATATCGAACTGTATGGATAACTATCATTCAACCGTTATGGGAGGATACGTGAACCGCACCAAAATCGCGCAGCTCTATGCCGATGCCGAGTCGCTCGGCGGCCAGACCGTCACCGTCGCCGGCTGGGTCAAGTCCGTCCGCGACATGAAGAACTTTGGCTTTGTTACGCTCAACGACGGCAGCTGCTTCCGCGACCTGCAGGTCGTCATGAACCGCGAGGCGCTCGACAACTACGACGAGATCGCCCACCAAAATGTCTCGGCCGCACTCATTTGCACCGGCACCGTCAAACTGACCCCCGATGCGCCCCAGCCCTTCGAGCTTTCTGCCACCTCCATCGAGGTCGAGGGCACGAGCGCCCCGGATTACCCGCTGCAGAAGAAGCGCGCAACCGTCGAGTTCCTGCGCACCCAGCAGCACCTGCGCCCGCGCACCAACCTGTTCCGCGCCGTGTTCCGCATCCGCTCTGTCGCGGCCGCTGCCATCCACCGCTTCTTCCAGGAGCAGGGCTTTGTCTACGTCAACACCCCCATCATCACCACGAGTGACTGCGAGGGCGCCGGCGAGATGTTCCGCGTGACCACGCTCGACCCCAAAAATCCGCCCCTCACCGAGTCCGGCGAGGTCGACTGGAGCCAGGACTTCTTTGGCAAGCACGCAAGCCTTACCGTATCCGGCCAGCTCAACGCCGAGAACTTCGCCATGGCCTTTGGCGACGTGTACACCTTTGGCCCCACCTTCCGCGCCGAGAACTCCAACACCACGCGCCATGCCGCCGAGTTTTGGATGATCGAGCCCGAGATGGCCTTCGCCGACCTCAACGACTACATGGATAACGCTGAGGCCATGCTCAAGTACGTCCTCAAGGACGTCATGGCAACCTGCCCCGACGAGCTCAATATGCTCAACAAGTTTGTGGACAAGGGTTTGCTCGAGCGCCTAGACCACGTGGCAAACTCCGACTTTGCCCGCGTCACCTATACCGAGGCCGTCGAGATCCTGGAGCAGGCCGTCGCCGCCGGTCACAAGTTTGACTATCCCGTGAGCTGGGGCATTGACCTGCAGACCGAGCACGAGCGTTTCCTGACCGAGGAGCACTTTAAGCGCCCGACCTTCGTGACCGACTACCCGGCCGAGATCAAGGCCTTCTACATGCGCATGAACGAGGACGGCAAGACCGTCGCCGCCGCCGACTGCCTGGTGCCGGGCATCGGCGAGATCATCGGTGGCTCCCAGCGCGAGGAGCGCCTGGATCTGCTCGAGGCCCGCATCAAGGACCTGGGCATGAATCCCGAGCAGTACAAGTACTACCTTGACCTGCGCCGCTACGGTTCCTGCAAGCACGCCGGCTACGGTCTGGGCTTCGAGCGCTTGGTCATGTATTTGACCGGCGTGGGCAACATCCGCGACGTCCTGCCGCACCCGCGCACCGTGGGCAACGCCGACTTCTAATCGTCGGACGCTAGCTCGCGTCGCCACACGCCAACGCTCATCGCACAAGCGCCTCTCGACATCGGTCGAGAGGCGCTTTTTTCAACAGCACCCGTCAAGCTTTTGGCAAGTTTTTGGTCAGTTGAGCAGGGCTGTTGAAAACTCGACCCGCCGTTTGCCGACGACTACCGACCGCCCAGAGCGCCCTGCGCCCCTGGGAAAGCCCCACGTCCTAGGCTCCATACCGTCGCCACCCAAAACGGAAAGGACGTGGGCACCATGACCGAAGCCGCTGTTGAAACCTACGACACCACGACTAGAGGCGCCGCCTCGATGGCAGCCTATCGCGCCGTTCGCATCCTGCAACTATTAAGCGAAAACACCGGCGAGGACAAGGCCATGCTTTCCGATGAGTTGATCCGGCACCTCGCCCATCCCGACGACCCCGCCCGCATGCCCATCTCGGCGGCGCGGCGCAGTATCTACACCGCCATCTCTGCGCTTCGCCATGCCGGATACGAAATTGAGTACAAACGCGGCGTGGGCTACAAACTTCTTACCCGCCCGCTCACCGATGAAGAGATCATCCGGCTCCACGGCATGGTCATGCGCAACCGCTCTACGCCCATCGCCATTCGAAAAAGCATGGCGCAGCACTTAGTTGCCATGGCGAGCGCCGACGTTCGCGGCTACCTCGATACACCCGAACCCGCTCCAAACGCAGGCAGCAAGGCTACCAAGGCAACACACACGCCCATCAAGCGCATCGACACGTGCGAGCTCGTCGAGCAGGCCATCGACCACGGAACCACGGTGAGTTTTGATATTTCGAGCGTCACGACGCGCGGCGAAACCGAAGCAGCACGGATGACACTCCGTCCCTTTGCCATCAGGCAGCGCGATGGCATCTCGTATTTGCTGGGAACGGTCTATGACGCCCGAGGCGCCGATGACACGTTGCGTACAGTAGAGATTGGCCGAATGAGAAACGTCACCACACGTCTCCTCGACGGCAAGAAGCTCTTCGCCGCCCTGGACGAGGACGACACCTCCTCCGCCGCATAAGACCCTCCGCCGCCCATTCGACTACCCGTACCGCCCATCCGATTCTGTATTAAAAAACCCGCCAGGCTGTTGTAAAAATGGACATCAGCGCTACTATAGTTCCACTTGCACTTTGTCCCAGTGCAGTGTTTCCAGCCATTTTTATACTGGGGGTAATGATATGAAGGACATCACCATCAGCCGCAGGAGCCTCCTGGTCTCCGCCGGCCTGCTCGCACTCGCCCCGCTCGCCGGATGCGGCGGCAACTCTGGTTCCGGCTCTGCTGCCGCCGGTTCCGACTACACCATCGGCGTTCTGCAGCTCACCGAGCACTCCGCACTCGATGCCGCCAACGACGGCTTTGTCAAGGCCATCAAGGAGAGCGGCCTTAAGGTCAAGATTGACCAGAAGAACGCCCAGAACGACCAGTCCACGTGTAAGTCCATTGCCGACAAGTTTGTGGGCGACAACGTCAACCTGATTTATGCCATCGCCACGCCCGCCGCGCAGGCTGCCGCCGGCGCCACGGCCGATATCCCCATCGTGGGCTGCGCCATCACCGACTACGCCGCCTCGGGCCTGGTCCAGGACAACGATAAGCCCGGCACCAACGTCACGGGCGCCTCCGACCTCACCCCGGTCGCCGAGCAGCTCGAGATGATGCAGAAGGTCCTGCCCGACGTAAAGAAGATCGGTCTGCTCTACTGCACCGCCGAGTCCAACTCCGACGTCCAGATCAAGGCCGCCAAGAAGGAACTCGACAAACTGGGCCTGGAGTACACCGACTTCACCGTCTCGAGTTCCAACGAGATCCAGTCCGTCGTCGAATCTGCCGTGGGCAAGGTCGACGCGCTCTACTCCCCCACTGACAACACCATCGCCGCGGGCGCCTCGCAGGTGGGCCAGATCTGCAAGGAGAACAAGCTTCCCTTCGTGACCGGCGAGGAGGGCATGTGCATGGCCGGCGGCCTGTTCACCCTCTCCATCAACTACGAGGATCTGGGCTACGCCGCGGGCGAAATGGCCGTCAAGATTCTTAAGGGCGAGGCCAAGCCCGAGGATATGCCGATCAAGCATCTCTCGAGCAAGGACCTGGTCGTCGTCAAGAACGACGAAATGGCCGAGGCGCTGGGCATCGATCTTTCCGCTCTGGACGAGTAGCGGCATGCGCGGCAATGTGCCTAGGGCCCATACTCGCGCCGTTGCCGTGTTATTCAATATCTGAGCCACAGGGGCGAACGCCAAAGACCGGCGTTCGCCCTGCTTGTTACGGATGAGACAAAACATTCGTCCGCAGCTCTTTTATGCATTGTTACCGCTATTATGGTGACTCACGTGTCCATCCTATCCTAGGAGGTATGAAGCATGCTCATTGCATTGCAGGGCGCTGTTTCGCAAGGCGTCCTCTGGGGCATTATGGTGCTTGGCGTGTTTATCACGTTCCGCCTGCTCGACATTCCCGATATGACCTGCGACGGCAGCTTTGCCCTCGGCGGCTGCGTCTGCGCTGTGCTCATCGTCAATAACAACGTCGACCCGCTGCTCGCTGTGCTGGCCGGTATGTGCGCCGGCGCCATCGCGGGTGCCGTCACGGGCATTTTGACCACCGTCTTTGAGATTCCCGCGATCCTCGCCGGAATCCTCACCCAGATCAGCCTGTGGTCCATCAACCTGCGCATCATGGGCAAGTCCAATACGCCCATTCTTGCCAAGGGCACCGTGTTCTCGACCGTCAGCAATATGACCGGTCTGCCGCAGTCCACCGTTGCCATCATCTTGGGCATCCTGCTCGCCGTGGCTATCGTTGCCATCCTGTATTGGTTCTTTGGCACCGAAATCGGCTCGGCGCTGCGCGCCACCGGCAACAACGAGTACATGATCCGCGCCCTGGGCGTCAACACCAACTCCACCAAGATGATCGCCCTCGTGCTCTCCAACGCCCTCATCGGCCTTTCGGGCGCGCTCATCTGCCAGAGCCAAAAGTATGCCGACATTGGTATGGGCACCGGTGCCATCGTTATCGGTCTTGCCGCCATCGTCATCGGCGAGGTGCTCGGCCGCCTGCTGCCCGGCGGTCTCACGCAGTTCTCCGTCCGTCTGGCCTCCGCCGTCTTTGGCTCCGTGGTGTACTTCCTCATCCGCGCCATCGTGCTGCAGCTGGGCATGGACGCCAACGACATGAAACTGCTCTCTGCTGTGATTGTCGCCGTGGCCCTGTGCGTGCCCGTGGTTTGGGAGCGCTATAAGCTCCGCAGCTCCTACACGAAGGGGGATGAGGCAGATGCTTAAGCTCTCACACGTCAAGAAGACCTTTAACAAGGGCACCGTCACCGAGAAGCGCGCGCTCACCGGCGTCGACCTCACCCTGAATGACGGCGACTTTGTAACCGTGATCGGCGGCAACGGCGCCGGCAAGTCCACGCTGCTCAACATGATCGCCGGCGTGTACCCGCTCGATTCGGGCGTTATTGAGCTCGACGGCACCGACATCTCGCGCCTGAGCGAGTCGCAGCGCGCCAAGTACCTGGGCCGCGTGTTTCAGGACCCCATGCGCGGTACCGCTGCCGACATGCAGATCGCCGAAAACCTGGCCCTCGCCAAGCGCCGTGGCCAGCGTCGCGGCCTTTCGTGGGGCGTCACCAAGGCCGAGAAAGATGAGTACGTTGAGCTGCTCAAGCGCCTGGACCTTGGTCTGGACACGCGCCTCAACGCCAAGGTCGGCCTGCTCTCGGGCGGCCAGCGCCAGGCACTCACCCTGCTGATGGCCACACTCACCAGGCCGCGCCTGCTGCTGCTCGACGAGCACACCGCGGCCCTCGACCCCAAGACGGCCTCTAAGGTGCTCAACCTGACCGAGGAGATCGTCGACGAGAACCGCCTGACCACGCTCATGGTCACGCACAACATGAACGACGCCATCCGTCTGGGTAACCGTCTGATCATGATGCACGAGGGCCACGTGATCTACGACGTGGCGGGCGACGAGAAAAAGTCGCTCACCGTGGCCGACCTGCTTCAGAAGTTTGAGGAGGTCTCGGGCGGCGAGCTCGCCAACGACCGCATGCTACTAAGCTAACGACTTAGAAAACCACCACAAAGGGGACAGGCACCTTTGTGGTGGTTTTTGTTAAGGACTAAGGAAACTGCCATGAGAAGACTCCTCCCCCGTCTCGCCTTAACCGCCGCGCTTCTCGCCGGCGTGCTCATCGGCGCCCCCGTCTACGCCACCGCGGCCACCCCGTCTCAAGTTATCGACGGCGCCGTAACCGTGATGCACACCAACGACATCCACGGCAGCTACAAGTACAGCTACAACGCAAGCAAGGGCACCGGCACCATTGGCTTTGACGGACTGGCGGTTCTCTATAGCGCCCAAAACAACGCCCCCGACTTTCTGCTCGATGCAGGTGACACCTTCCACGGGCAGTCCTTTGCCACCATGAGCGAGGGCAAGAGCATCGCCGAACTCATGAACACTTTCTACGCAAACGGCTACGACGCGACCACACCGGGCAACCATGACTGGAGCTACGGCGCGGACAAGCTTCGCACGATGGCCGGCAATGGTGCCACCAGCACGCCTTTCGCCATGCTTTGCGCGAATGCAACGTCCTCGAACGGCGTATGGAGCTCGAGCATCACCAAGACGCTCAACCGCACTTGGAAGGACAGCGAGGACAGTTCCACGTTTGACTACAAGATTAAGGTCGGCGTCGTCGGAGCCATGGATGAGTCGTTGGGCTCCTCACTGCGCGCGGACCTGGTCGCGGGCACGTCGTTCTCGGGCGCGGCGGACGCCATCAACGCCGAGGCCAAGCGACTGCGCGAGGACGAGGGCTGTAACGTTATCGTCTGCATCGCGCACGCGCTCAACGCCAAGGCCTTTGCCGCACAGCTCAATGGCGTCGATGCCCTGGTCGCGGGCCACGAGCACATCAACTTAGACGAGAACGTGACGGGGGCCGATGGCAAGCCGGTCCGCGTCGTCGAGGCGGGCAGTGCCTTTGCCGAGGTTGGTCTGCTTTCCATTCCCTATGAGTACGACACCAAGGGTACCGAAACCACCAACGACGACATAGTGACGGTCTCCGCAAGCGACGGCGCCGAGACGCTCTACGCCGCCAAGGACGTGAACGACCTTTTGGCAGACCCCGACAAGGGTGCCTTCTACCAGAACCAACTCGACGAGGTTCGCAACAAAATCAAGCCACTCGATGACGCCTTTGAAAGCGAATCGAACAAGGTGCTCGGCACATCCGCCACTGACTATTTCTACGGCGAGGATGCCGCGGGTACGCATGGCTGGGAGATGGTGCGCACCACCGATCTGCGTCCCAGCAAAGCGGGCGACACCGCTAAGGCTCAGACCATCGGACATGTGATCTGCGGTTCCTATCTTAATTTGACGGGCGCGGACCTTGCCATCGAAAACGCGGGCGGCATCCGTGGCGGCATCGCGGCGGGCGATGTGACCGCCGGCAACGTCATCGCCATCTCGCCCTATGGCAACACCGTCGAGACCTGGACCATGAGCGGTGCGGACTTCCTGGCAGCGCTCGAGCACTCGTTACAGATCAGCGACGATTGCAACGACAGCTACGAGCTTCAGCAAGCCTACGTGGCGGCCGGCCACACCGAGCAGGAGGCGCAAGACAAGTACAAGTGGCGCGACGACTCCGGCAGCGTCCTTTCCTTCGGCGGCATCAACGTGACAATCGATTGGACGCAATCCGAAGGCAAGCGCATTGTAAGCGCCACGCTCACCAAGGATGACAGCACGCTCGACCCCGCCAAGACCTATACCGTCGCCACCAACAACTACATCATTACCAACACGACCGACTTCCCTACCTTTGCAAACGCCACCAAGCACACCGAATGGGGCACGTGCGAGGCGGCGCTGAGGGCACTGATTGGTCAGAATGGCTGGGAGAGCAAGATGGCCTCGCTCGCGGGCGCCATCAGCTTTGGCTCCGCTGCCGTGGACCCCACACCCACACCGGCCCCGACGCCTAAGCCCTCGCCCAAGACGGACACGACGACCACGAAGGTCATCGCCAAGAAGACGACCGGTAAGCTTGCCGCAACGGGAGATCGCGCGCTGGCCGCGGTCGGAGCATGTCTCATTGCCGGCATCGTCATCATCATTCTCGGCATTATCTGGAAGCGTCGACGTTAAGCTACACCGCCGGGCCTTGCAGCCCCACCGTGCAAACTTTATATAGAGCGCAGAAGCCCGTCCGATGTGATCGGACGGGCTTCTTGGTGGGTATCATGGTTGAACGATCATGAGGAGGTTTCCCTACATGGAATTGTTTGAGCCAATTCTTCATTTCTTTGCACAACGATGGGTCCACAACATCATCTGGGCAGGTATCTTGGCTATCGGCACCGCCGTTGCCGCCAAGGTCGCGTCCAAGACCCTGCACCACCTGCTTAGCCGCGACGATAACCCACTCCCTTCATCAAGCATCTTCATCAACATCGCGCGCGCCGTCATCTGGATGATCGGCGGCAGCTTTATCCTCGACAACTGTTTTGGCATCAACGCAAACGCCCTCGTCGCCGCTCTTGGCGTCGGCGGCATCGCCATCTCGCTCGGCTTTCAGGACACGCTGTCGAACCTTATCGGCGGTATGCAGGTGACCTTTATGGGCATTATCAAACCCGGCGACAATATCGAGGTCGGCGGCGTGTCGGGCGTGGTCCAAGATATCACCTGGCGTCACACGACCATCGAGGACGCCTGCGGGCAGACCATCATTGTGCCCAACTCCAACATCTCCAAGAACACGCTCGTGCATCTGATGCCCTTTGGGCGCGTGGCCGTGCCCGTTGCCGTAAAGGACACGTCTAAGTGGGCTTCCCTTGACGCGCTGGCAGACGAGCTCACGAGCGCAACCAAAACGGCCGTCTCGCCCATCTCTGGCTTTGACAAGGAGCCGTACGTGCTCTTTAGCGAGATCGGCGACTTTGGCATTAAGGGCAAAATCATCTTTATCGTCAGCGACGATAGCACCACTTTTACGGCAGCCGACGCCTGCATTCGTGCCATCGCCCCCATCATCGCCTAAACCGCCACAAAGGGGACAGGCACCTTTGTGGCGGTTTCGCATCGTGGTACCATGGTTCATATCGTTGTTTAAACGACTAAGGGAGTAGACACCATGGAAGAGGCCTATCGTCAAGCACGCAAGCGCGGCGAGCAAGGACGCCGTCGCGCCATCAGCCAAAGCGAGCACCCGTACCTCACGGACCTCGACAGCTTGGTTGCCCAGCTCCCCTTAGGTCAGCGAGAGAGCGTCGGCCTGCGGGATATTCCGCTCGAAATGGTCGTCGGCACGGTTACTAAGGGCCGTCAGTCTGCCTTTTCGTGCAACTTTATGCCCCTGCTGCCGTTTAACACCGAGTTCGCCCGCAAGTGGTCCAACCTCTACGACATTCAGGTGACCGAGGGCTATCGCGACCCCATCATCGTCACCGAGTTCATGCATCGGTTTTACGTCCAAGAGGGCAACAAGCGCGTCAGTGTCCTCAAATTCCTGGACGCCCCGACGGTTTCGGCCAAGGTCACCCGCCTCTATCCCGGAAAATGGGATTCCGTCGAAAGCCGCCTGTACGGTGAGTTCTGCGCGTTTTGGCGCGTCTGCCCCCTATACGAGATCGAGTTCTCGCGTGAGGGAAGCTACGAAACGCTCGCCAAGATGCTCGGTCAGAACCTTATCGAAAAATGGCCGCAGAAAAAGGTCGACTACCTGCGCCATACCTTCCTACTCTTTAAGCGCGCCTACCTGCGCGCGGGCGGCGACCACCTGGACATTACGCCCGCCGACGCCATGCTCGTCTACCTCAATGTGTACAACCAGGACCGCCTGCTGGATACGCCGACGGATATCGTCGTAAACCGCCTGTGCAAGATCTGGCGCGAGCTGGTCATTGCCGGCAAAAATGACGAGGACAAGGTCGATCTTGTCGAAGCGCCGAGCGTCGATGAGGAAGAGGCGCTCGCCAAGTCCACCTCCGGCGTGCTCAACTTCTTTATGGGCAAGACCGTCTACTCGGCGGCCAACCCCCTGCGCATCGCCTTTATCCATGAGTTCCCCTGTGCGACGTCGAGCTGGGACAGCCTGCACGACCAAGGGCGTCAGTATCTCGATGAGCACTTTGGCGGTATCGTGCGCACCGAGGCGTTCGAGGACTGTCACAATCCGGACGTGTTCTACGCCGCCGTGGAAACGGCTGTCAAACATGGAGCTAACGTCATCTTCTCGACCTCGCACCGCCTGATGGAATACACGCTCAGAGCTGCCGTTGAGTATCCCCAGGTGCGGTTCCTTAACTGCTCTATCGGCCTTCCCCACCAAAGCGTCCGTTCGTACTTTGGCAAGATGTACGAGGCCAAGTTCCTCCTGGGCGCCCTTGCCGCCAGTATGGCGGACAACCACCGTATCGGCTACCACGCGTCGGTCTTCGCCTCGGGCGCGCTTAGCGAGATCAACGCCTTTGCGATTGGCGCCTCGCTGCTCGACCCCCGCGCGCAAATTATCCTGACCTGGGGCGATGTGCCCGCCGGCGGTCTTGCCGAGGCCATGTGCCGCGAAGGCGTGAGCGTCATGACCGGCGCTGACATGTCAAAGTCGCTCGAAGACCCTACGGCCTACGGACTCCACCGCCTGGTCGATGGCAAGGTTTCCGGCATCGCCATGCCGGTATGGAACTGGGGCCGTTACTACGAGCTCATCGTTCGCAGCCTTCTGCACGGCACGTGGGACGAAACCAGCGATGACAACCAAGTGCGCGCCGTCAACTACTGGTACGGCATGAGCTCCGGCGTTATCGACATCCGTTACGCTCCGGGCCTACCCTACCAGACGCGCAAACTCGTGCAGTTGCTCCGCAACGGCATTGTCGAGGGATCCATCAACCCCTTTGGCGGCGAGCTCCACAGCCAGAACGGCGTGGTACAGATCGAAGGCTTCCCTCCGCTGCCGAGCACGCAGATTGTCGAGATGAATTGGCTGGCGGATAACGTGGTAGGCACCATTCCGCAGCTCGACGATGAGCCGAAAGTCCCTGCCCTATGAAAATCCTTGCCATAGCCGATACCGAAGAACGATGCCTTTGGGAGTGCTTTCGCAAGGAACGCTTTGAGGGCGTCGACCTGATTTTGTCCGCCGGCGATCTGGACCCGGACTATCTTGAGTTTTTGGTTACGGTCATCAACAAACCGCTCATCTACGTACGCGGCAATCACGATGACCGCTACGCACGTCATGCACCGGGCGGATGTATCTGCGTGGAAGACAGCGTGTACACGTACCGAGGGATTCGCATTGCGGGCCTTGGCGGGTCCATGCGTTATCGCGACGGCGCCAACATGTACACCGAACGCGAGATGTCCAAGCGCATGCGCAAGCTGTCGCGTAAGGTTAGGATGGTCGGCGGGTGCGACATTCTGCTTACCCATGCACCCGCCGCCGGTATGGGTGATCTGGACGATCTGCCGCATCGAGGGTTTGAGTGCTTTAACACAGCGCTTGAGTCCTGGGGGGCCGACTACATGGTGCACGGGCATGTGCACCAATGCTATGGTCGCGACTTTCAGCGTGAGCGCCAGCATGCATGCGGGACAACAATCATCAACGCGTGCGGCTATACGCAGTTTGAGCTGGATGAAGCGCGCTACCCCATCCGTGGCTGGCAGGCAGCCTGGCTCAACTCGCAAACCATGCGCCGCGAGCTCAAACGCCACGAAGCAATCGAGTCTTCAACCGCCAGAACCCCCTGGTAACTGCCAACAACCACCACGAAGGGGATAGTGAACTGCCTCCCATTTCTTGGACATCGGGAAATGGGAGGTTTTCCATGAG
>NZ_QSBB01000079.1:0-1294 GCF_003465595.1 Collinsella sp. AF05-9 | reverse complement strand
CGTTAAAGGCTTTAGCCTGTGCGGGGCGCGCAGCGCGCCGCATCAGAAACCACCCGCTATGCGGGTGGGGACAACCGGCTTTACAAAGCCGCCCCCTCGCCGGACACTTGCGATTGTTCAGGCCGCAAGGAATCCGAGTCGAGAGGGCGGTGGTGGCGTATGGCCCAGAAGGCCTACAGCCTGTCGCACACGAAGTGGATGTGCAAGTACCACGTCGTGTTCACGCCGAAGTATAGGCGCAAAGTCATCTACAACCAAATAAGGTCCGACCTTGGGGAGATCTTCAGGAAGCTCTGCCAGTACAAGGGGATAGAGATCATCGAGGGGCACCTGATGCCCGACCACGTCCACATGCTGCTGGCGATACCGCCGAAGTACAGCGTGTCGAGCGTGATGGGCTACCTGAAGGGGAAAAGCTCGCCGATGGTATTCGACAGGCACGCGAACATGAAGTACAAGTTCGGCAACAGGAAGTTCTGGGCCGAGGGCCACTGCGTATCCACCGTCGGCCTGAACGAGGCCGCGATCGCGAAGTACATCCGGGAGCAGGAGAAGGCCGACATCGCGCTCGACCGGCTGAGCGTCAAGGAGTGCGAGGACCCCTTCGATAGGGGGCCGGGGCGCAAGTAGCGCCGGTTTGACCGGCCCGTCACGGGTCAACCTGCAGTGCGGCCCGAACCCCGTGAGGGCCGGCGCCTTTAGACGCGTGCCGGAAATCCAAGGGTTATACCCTAAGAGCAAACCACCCCTTTTAGGGGTGGTTTTGATTTTATAAGCTAACATTTGCCCTTTCTGTTTTAGGCGTGCTCGGATTGACTTTAGTCGAGGGCATCGTTGTCGCTCGCGGTGAGGTAGAGCCGATCTTTTTGTTTATGTCGCTTTCTGGTGGCGCTCAGCCGGCTCCGGGGTTCTGTCGCCACGTATATCCGGACGGATCTTTTGCTCCTTATTTCCAGTAAATCAATTAAGGGGCGTTGTTTCAATCAAATACACTCCGCCAGCGGTGGCTCTATCTAATTAGTGATAGAGCCCCCGCTGGCGTTTTATAGGTTTGTTAACGTTGTCCTTCAATTTATGATGGGCTAACTAGCGGAGACCGACGAGGGTATAAAGATGCTATGTCTACAGTGGACAGCAAGATTCCCGAGGCATACGGTCTGTCCGAGGTTTATGACCATATGTGCGACTCTGAGCAACTTGGAGCCCAGTTAATTAATTTGTGAACAAAATATGGAGTACGGGATTCCCGCCCCCGGCGCCCCTCCGGTCTGGCAATATATCTCCTTGCCGCGCG
>NZ_QSBB01000078.1:0-1420 GCF_003465595.1 Collinsella sp. AF05-9 | reverse complement strand
TTGGGTGTTCCTATAGTTTTGTCAACCTTCGACGCTACTCCCGGTAGGGCACCCGGTCGCGCATCACGGCGTATATCGCCCTGAGCCGCTTCCTCGCGACGGCCTTGAGCGCCCGCCCGTGGCCCATGCCCCGCGCCCTGCAGGCCCGGTAGTACTCGCCGTAGCGCCCCGACGACCTCACCAGGCTGTTGCACGAGAAGATCAGCAGGGACTTGAGCCTCGCGTCGCCCCGCCTGGACGCCCTGACCGACCTCACCGACGTGCCGGAGCTCCTCACCCTCGGGGCTATGCCGCAGTACGAGGCCAGGTGGTCGTGGTCCGGGAACCTCCCGATGTCGACCGACACCGCGAGCTGCGCCGCGGTCCTCGGGCCGATGCCGGGCACGGTGAGCAGGCACGCGTAGGTCTCGTCGCCCTCGAGCAGCGCCGCCGTCTCGGCCTCGAGGGCCCCGGCCTCGTCGAGGGCCTCCGATATCCGGGCGGCAAGGAACCTGACCTGCCTGTTCTCGGCCTCGACGAGCGCCGGCGGCGGCGCGGTCGAGGCGGCCGCGGCCTCCCCGGCGGCCTCGGCCCGCGGGCCCCCGGCCCCCGAGCGGGCGATCCCCCACGCCCCGCCGAACCCGGCGAGCAGCTCCAGCCACCGGCGGTCCGACAGGTCGACCGCGGCCTCGAGGGCCGGGCAGGACTCGAGCAGCACCGCGCGCAGGCGGTTCTTGTCCCTGGTCGCGCAGGCGACGACGTGGTCGCGCTGGGAGGAGAGGGCGCGGGCGGCCTCGAGGGCCTCGCCGCGGCCCGGGACCCCCGACAGGGAGTCCGGCACGCCCAGGGCGGTCCGCGCGATCACCTCGGCGTCGCGCTCGTCGGTCTTGGCCTCGCCGGCGAACAGCCCGGCGGCGCGGCTGGCGGCGAGGCCGGGCAGGTAGGCGACCGCCAGCCCCGCGGCGCGGGCGCGCCGCACGGCGAGGGACCCTATGTTGCGGAACTGGTCGACCACGACGAGCGTGCCGGCGGGCGCGGAGGAGAACAGCGCGTCGAGAGCGCCCTCCCGGTTGCGGACGGGGGCGCTGGCCAGCACCTTCCCGCCGCGGTCGATCAGGCAGGCCCAGTGGGAGGACTTGCCGACGTCCAGGCCGAGCACGGCCCCTGGTCTGGTCGATGGCGCTTTCACGGTGGTATCCTTCCGGTAGTCGTTCGACCGGATGGCCTCCCCCTCGGCACTCACATTACCAGCCGCGGCCTCTGCCCGGCACTTTCCTATCAGCCGTCGGGGGTGGCGCGTCCCGCGCCGGCAGCACCCAACAGGCCCTCTCGGGGGGCAGGGACGTTCGGCCGTGCGCGGGCGCCCGGTCGGCGGCCCGTTCTGGGCGCGCCTCAATCGTAGCTCGAGACGGGCCCGGGCTGACAATTTCGACTGTAATGG
>NZ_QSBB01000077.1:0-1429 GCF_003465595.1 Collinsella sp. AF05-9 | reverse complement strand
CAACGCGTTGCGCTGAGTCCTGAGGCTGTTGCAATGAAAATGAGAATCAAGGAGGGGAACCTGTAAAGCAGTCAATTTTAGGCAGGTTTTATTGACATGCCTAAAAACTACTGTATAATGCAGATATGGGCAGAATCCGGAAAATCGGCTCTGCCCATTGTAACTATTCACAAATCTTATATCAGTTTTTAACGTTTACACAAAACTTGAAACGGTCTCTAAAATTTTGTATAATAGGAATTGAAGTTAAATTAGATGCTAAAAATTTGTAATTAAGAAGGAGGGATTCGTCATGTTGGTATTCCAAATGCGTAATGTAGATAAAACATCTACTGTTTTGAAACAGACTAAAAACAGTGATTACGCAGATAAATAAATACGTTAGATTAATTCCTACCAGTGACTAATCTTATGACTTTTTAAACAGATAACTAAAATTACAAACAAATCGTTTAACTTCTGTATTTATTTACTGATGTAATCACTTCAGGAGTGATTACATGAACAAAAATATAAAATATTCTCAAAACTTTTTAACGAGTGAAAAAGTACTCAACCAAATAATAAAACAATTGAATTTAAAAGAAACCGATACCGTTTACGAAATTGGAACAGGTAAAGGGCATTTAACGACGAAACTGGCTAAAATAAGTAAACAGGTAACGTCTATTGAATTAGACAGTCATCTATTCAACTTATCGTCAGAAAAATTAAAACTGAATACTCGTGTCACTTTAATTCACCAAGATATTCTACAGTTTCAATTCCCTAACAAACAGAGGTATAAAATTGTTGGGAATATTCCTTACAATTTAAGCACACAAATTATTAAAAAAGTGGTTTTTGAAAGCCGTGCGTCTGACATCTATCTGATTGTTGAAGAAGGATTCTACAAGCGTACCTTGGATATTCACCGAACACTAGGGTTGCTCTTGCACACTCAAGTCTCGATTCAGCAATTGCTTAAGCTGCCAGCGGAATGCTTTCATCCTAAACCAAAAGTAAACAGTGTCTTAATAAAACTTACCCGCCATACCACAGATGTTCCAGATAAATATTGGAAGCTATATACGTACTTTGTTTCAAAATGGGTCAATCGAGAATATCGTCAACTGTTTACTAAAAATCAATTTCATCAAGCAATGAAACACGCCAAAGTAAACAATTTAAGTACCATTACTTATGAGCAAGTATTGTCTATTTTTAATAGTTATCTATTATTTAACGGGAGGAAATAATTCTATGAGTCGCTTTTGTAAATTTGGAAAGTTACACGTTACTAAAGGGAATGGAGATAAATTATTAGATATAACAGCGACAACTAACCTAACGGAGGCTCAACCGTAAAATGAGAAGAACCCCCAGTAGTGGCTGCTATGAACTGCGCCCCAATTCTTGGACGGGCTAATAAGCGGCCTACGCCGCACAT
>NZ_QSBB01000076.1:0-1449 GCF_003465595.1 Collinsella sp. AF05-9 | reverse complement strand
TGAACTGCCTCCCATTTCTTGGACACAAGAAATGGGAGGCTTTTTTATGGCTGGAAACGCTTTGTACGACGTCGGGATGAGGCTGCGAGCGGCAGAGCTGCACGACGAGGGGCACGGCCGCGCGGCGATCGCGGCCCTTCTCGGGATGCCGGAGGAAACCGTGAGAGAATGGCTGTGCACCTACAGGTCTGCTGGTATCGAGGTTCTGGCCATGATGGGAAAGAAACACACCGCCTATTCGTTCGAGACGAAGCTGGCCGCCGTCAGGGCGGTCGTCGACGAGGGCATGACGAAGCCCGAGGCCATGGAGAAGTTCGGGATAGCCTCGCCAAGCCCTTTCAAGAAATGGCTGAAGGCCTACAGGGAGGAGGGCCCGGAGGCGCTCAGGCCAAAGCCCAGGGGGAGGCCGAGGGGGTCCGGCTCCCCGTCCGGGGAGACGACGCGCGAGCAAGAGCTCGAGCGCAGGATCAAGAGGCTCGAGGCGGAGAACGCCTACCTAAAAAAATCGATCGCCCTGAAGGCGGAGAAACGCTCTCGAACGGCGAAAAGGCCGCGGTCGTGAGCGGGCTTTCAGGGCAATACCCCCTCGCCGACCTGCTCGAGTGCGCCGGCCTGGCGAGGTCGAGCTACTACTACGCGCTGTCGCACCCGAAGGCTCCCACCAGGCCCGAGCTCTGGGAGGCCGCCGCCGAGATATTCTCGCGCACCGCCAACGGGTGCGGCCACAGGCAGATCGCCATGTGCCTGCGCGCCGAGCAGGGCGTGCGCATAGCCGACAAGACGACGCTGAAGATGATGCGCGAGATGGGCATCAGCTGCGGGATCCGCCGCGAGACCGACTACCACAGGTACAACTCGTACAGGGGCAAGGTCGGAAAGACCTTCGAGAACGTCATCGGCAGGGACTTCGCCGCAGACGGGCCGTGGGAGAAGATGGGCACCGACGTCACCGAGTTCAAGCAGCCCTGGGGCAAGGCCTACTTCGCGCCGGTCTACGATTTCGGCAGCAAGGAGATCGTCGCCTGGTCCACGTCGCTGCATCCCAACATGGCCCAGCAGCACGAGCTGCTCGACCAGCTCGTGTCCAAGATGCCCGAGGGCTCCAGGCCGGTCCTGCACTCGGACATGGGCTGGCAGTACCAGCAGGCCGGGTGGTGCAAGCGGCTGGAGGAGGCCGGCGTGGTGCAGAGCATGTCCCGGAAGGGCAACTGCATCGACAACGGCGCGACGGAGCAGGTGTTCGGCCATATGAAGGACGAGTTCTTTCGCGGAAGAAAATGGCCTTGCTTCGAAGACTTCAAGAGAGACCTGGACGAATACATCATCCATTGGAACACGAGAAGGAGGCAGGTTAAACTGAAGGGACTGACCCCGGAGGAATTCCGGAATCAGTCCCTATGTGCGGCGTAGGCCGCTTATTAGCCCGTCCAAGAATTGGGGCGCAGTTCA
>NZ_QSBB01000075.1:0-1455 GCF_003465595.1 Collinsella sp. AF05-9 | reverse complement strand
GTGAACTGCCTCCCATTTCTTGGACATCGGGAAATGGGAGGTTTTCCATGAGTATAGACCTCAGGGTGAAGCACGACCTGGAGTCCAGGAGGCGGGCCGTCGAGCTCTTCGACGCCGGCGTCGGCTGCAAGCCGGCGGCCGAGGCCCTGTCCGTCCCCCGCGAGACCGTGAGAGAATGGCAGTGGGTATACCGGGCGTTCGGAAGCGAGGCGCTGCTGTCCATGGGCGGGAAACAATCCAGGTACACATTCGAGCAGAGGGTCGCCGCGGCGTCGGCCGTGGTCGACGGCGGGATGGCGAAGACCGACGCCATGGCCGAGTTCGGGATCAGGTCGAAGTCCCCGCTGGAGCGCTGGTGCAGGCTCTACCGCGAGGGCGGCGCCGAGGCGCTGCGGCCCGGACCGAAGGGCAGGCCGAGGGGGTCGAGGTCGAAACCCCGGGCCCGCACCCGCGAGCAGGAGCTCGAGGAGCGCTGCCGCAGGCTCGAGGCCGAGGTCGCCTACCTAAAAAAATTGCGCGCCCTGGTCGAGCGGGACGGGCTCTGACCAGGGCGGCGGCCGAGGCGGTGAGGGCGCTGAGAGCGGAGGGGCACTCCCTGCGCCACCTGCTGGAGTGCTCGGGGCTCAGGAGGTCGACCTACTACTACGCGCTGGCGCACCCGCGGAGGCCGACCCGGCCCGAGCTGCGCGACGCCGCGGCCGAGATATTCTCGCGCACCGCCAACGGCTGCGGGCACCGGCAGATAGCCATGTGCCTGCGCGCCGAGCTGGGCGCGGTCGTGGCCGACAAGACCGTGCTCAAGATGATGCGCGAGATGGGCATCCGGTGCGGGATACGCCGCCGGGGCTCCCGCCGCCGGTACAGCTCCTACAGGGGACTCGTGGGGAGCACGTTCGAGAACGTCATCGCGAGGGACTTCGGCGCCGAGGGGCCGTGGCAGAAGCTCGGCACCGACGTCACCGAGTTCAAGGTCGCCGGCGCCAAGGCCTACTGGGCCCCGGTGCTCGACTTCTGCACGAAGGAGATCGTGGCGAGCGACATATCGACCTCGCCGGACCTCGCCCAGCAGCACAGGATGCTCGACCGGCTCCTCGAGGCCCTGCCCGACGGGGCGGCACCGACCATGCACTCGGACATGGGCTGGCAGTACCAGCACGAGTCCTACACCTCCAGGCTGGAGGGGGCGGGCATCACCCAGAGCATGTCGCGCAAGGGGAACTGCATCGACAACGCCGCCACCGAGCAGCTCTTCGGCCACGTGAAGGACGAGTTCTACCGCGGCAGGGAGTGGGGCAGCTTCGAGGACTTCAAGCGCGACCTGGAAGGGTACATAGTCCATTGGAACACGCGGCGCAGGCAGGTAAGATTGAAGGGCCTGACGCCGGAGGAGTTCCGGAGCCGGGCCCTTGCGGCGTAGTCGCTATTTATTCAGTCCAAGTTTCGGGGCGCAGTTCA